>NZ_JAQMUH010000098.1:0-18762 GCF_028331025.1 Anabaenopsis arnoldii
AGGCTTACCGTATAAGGGAAATAATGTTGGTTATTGAAGAAAATGCCTGAATATTCCTTCTTAATCTCTGTTCGGTGTGTTCCCTGTTCCCTGTTCCCTCGAACCAGTTGTTAAATTAGCATAACAAGTACGGTAGAGCCTAATTTCCTTCATATTTATGGCCGCCATAGCTGCCGTGTTTGCTCAATGTCCATCTCAAATATCCCATCCAAATTACGATAGAATACACCGCACGCTCGCTTATTTGACTTTGGGTAATGACCTCTGTAATTAACGTAAATCTACCGCAGCAATCTTACGAGATTGCCATAGCTCCATCAAGCTTAGATGAATTAGGTCAGAAAATGTCCACACTGAACCTAGGTAAAAAAGTCTTAGTTGTTTCTAATCCCAGCATTTTTAAACATTACGGTGAGAAAACAGTAAAATCTCTCACATTAGCTGGTTATGAAGTAGCCAGTTACAACCTCCCACCAGGTGAACGTTACAAGACCCTCAACTCCATTGAAAAACTTTATGATGTTGCCTTAGAAAACCGCCTAGAACGGTCTTCAACCATGGTAGCCCTAGGTGGGGGGGTGATTGGAGATATGACAGGATTTGCTGCCGCCACATGGCTGCGAGGTATTAATGTCATACAAGTACCCACCACCCTGCTAGCAATGGTAGACTCAGCTATTGGTGGTAAAACCGGTGTAAATCATCCCCATGGCAAAAACTTAATTGGGGCTTTTCATCAACCGCGATTAGTATTAATTAGTCCAGAAACCCTCAAAACTCTGCCCATGAGGGAATTTCGCGCTGGGATGGCGGAAGTAATTAAATACGGTGTCATTTGGGATGCAGAATTATTTACCCAGATGGAAGGGACTAAACACCTGAATCAACTCCGCTATATGAAGCCGGAATTTATAGAATACATATTAACTCGTTCTTGTCAAGCAAAAGCTGATGTTGTCGCCAAGGATGAAAAAGAAGGGGGACTCAGAGCAATTCTCAACTATGGACATACCATTGGTCATGCGGTGGAAAGCCTGACAAACTATCGTTTACTCAAACATGGTGAAGCTGTGGCTATTGGTATGGTAGCAGCTGGACAGATTGCCCTAGAACTAGGTATGTGGACAGCTGAAGATAGTAAACGGCAAAATGCACTAATTGAAAAAGCCGGTTTACCAACTCGACTACCACCGGGTTTAGACATTGAGGCGATTATTGATACACTACAACTAGATAAGAAGGTCAGGGACGGTAAAGTTAGGTTTGTCTTACCTACCCAAATGGGTGTGGTGACAGTTACCGATGAAGTACCCACAGAAACTATCCGGAGGGTGTTGCAAAGTATGTAGGGTTACCCACCTTTAAGGCGCTGTTCCATACCAATATTGCCTTGCAAGCCCCCTGTGTGTAAAAGTAAGATGCGATCGCCCCTTGGAAACACTCCCTGTTGGAGTAAATTCATCACACCATAGAACATTTTGGCAGTATATACGTAATCAAGTTGGATGTGGTGTGAGTTTTGAAATTCCTGACTAAACATGAGGAGATGATCATTAACCTTTGCATAACCACCAAAGTGATAATCATAGATTAATTCCCAACCTGTGGGGGAGTAACTTGGTGCGGGTAGTCCAGAGTCGAGATACTTCTGGATCAGGTTATGGATTTCCTGAGCCAGAAATTCTGCATTTTTGAGGACAGGAAAACCAATTACGCGTTGTTCTGGATTCAGGGAAAGTACAATACCCGCTAGGGTTGTACCTGTCCCGCAAGCCAAGCAGATAGTATCAAATGCGTCTGCGTAACCCACTATCTCCATACAACCGCGTACCCCGTTTAAATTGCTACCACCCTCAGGAATAATAAATATGTCACCAAAAGCTTGTTTTAACTCCCCGTGTAATTGTATGCTGTGGTTGTTTCGGTAACTCTCACGATTCAGGTATACTAGCTGCATACCTTGCTGTACAGCAAAACTCAAAGTAGGGTTGAGTGGTAAACTTTCATGTCCGCGAATCACCCCGATAGTACGGAAGCCAAAGAGATTACCAGCGGCGGATGTAGCAAATATATGGTTAGAATAAGCACCACCAAATGTGAGAATAGTTGAGTAATTTTGTTGATGGGCTTCCCGGAGGTTATATTTTAATTTAAACCATTTGTTACCGTTAACCAATTGGTGCATAGAATCCAGACGTAGTACAGATAAATCTACACCAGCACTTCGGGTAATCTCATTTTCTATTTTCTGAGTTAAAGGGGGAAAAAAAGGTAAGGACATGGATAAAATTTGACTCAAAGACGCAAAAAGCAAAAAATCACCCAGACATTGATTTCTGGTTGTATAAAACTATTAAATTAAGGTTAATAAATTCATGCATAATTCAACTAAGCTACCACAAAAGTTAATGCTCCTGGGTGCAGGAGAATTGGGAAAAGAATTTGTAATTGCAGCGCAAAGGTTAGGTAATTATGTAATTGCTGTTGACCGTTATCTTAATGCCCCAGCCATGCAGGTAGCTGACTGCTATGAAGTCATTTCTATGCTGAGTGCTGATGAATTAGAAACTGTTGTACAAAAGCATCAACCTGATTTTATTGTACCAGAAATTGAGGCAATTAGAACAGAGAAATTAGTCGAGTTTGAAAAACGCGGAATTACAGTTATACCCACAGCAGTGGCAACTAACTATACCATGAACCGAGATAGGATTAGGGAACTAGCACATCAAGAGTTAGGAATTAGAACTGCTAAATATGGCTATGGTTCTACCTTAGAAGAATTGATTGGTGTTGCTGATCAAATTGGGTTTCCCAATGTTGTTAAACCTGTAATGTCCTCTTCCGGTAAAGGTCAATCTGTTGTCAAGAATCAGGAGGAAGTTGCAGCAGCTTGGAATTATGCGATCGCCAATTCTAGGGGAGATAGTCAAAAGGTAATTGTAGAGGAATTTATCAACTTTGAAATAGAGATCACCCTACTTACTATTAAACAGTGGAATGCACCGACAATTTTTTGTGCTCCCATTGGTCATCGTCAAGAAAGAGGGGATTATCAAGAATCTTGGCAACCTGCTGGTATTCCTGAAGACCAGATATTAGCAGCTCAAGCAATAGCCAAGAAGGTTACCGACGCTTTAGGGGGAGCGGGAATATTTGGCGTAGAGTTCTTCATCACCCAAGAAGAGGTAATTTTTTCGGAACTTTCTCCCCGCCCCCATGATACAGGAATGGTAACATTAATCTCCCAAAATTTGAACGAATTTGAATTACATTTACGAGCTATTTTAGGCTTACCAATTCCCCATATAGAACAGTTGGGATCTGCGGCTAGTGCGGTGATTTTAGCTGATAAACACTCAGATACAGTCGCCTTTACTGGTGTAGCTGAAGCTTTGTCAGTACCCAATGTAGATATTAGACTATTTGGCAAACCTAACGCCCATCCTTATCGACGTATGGGGGTGGCTTTGGCTCAGGGTAATAACATTTTAGAGGCGCGGGAGAAGGCTAAAAAAGCAGCTAGTCAGGTGAAAATTATTTAATTTTATGAGTGGATACCCAGCCAGAAGATCACTGTAAAGCCTTGAATAGTCTCAAATACCAAGTATATATCCCATGGACACACCCCCGCTAATTGTCTTTGTAACTACCATGATTACCTGTGGTCTAATCTCCTGCGTGTCGCCAAAAACCGACACTACTAATAGTGTAAGTTCTCCAGAGTTGCAAACGGATAACTCATCTGTGATTACTAACAACAGTAAACCCAGTTCAGAAACCATCCTGAATGAAGTTATTAACCGTCAGAAAAGTTTACAGGTTTGCAATTTTGAGTTTAACCCAGAAACAGCACGGGAATTCTCAGAAGTCTATATTGGGGAAAATCATCAGCACTTAGTACAGCTACTTTGTTATATGGCTGCTTATCAAGGTGCATTTGCTTTCGTGAAAGTAGATACATCCGGGACAGAAATCAAAATTCAGCCCATGGGGTTAGAAATAGCTGGATTTCCCACCTATGATCCTAAAACTAAGATTCTCTCCAATAGTTACAAGTACATTGGTGCTGGTACTTGTATTCAAGAAACTCAATATTATTGGAATGGGGAAGAACTCAGATTAATTAGTTCACAGAACATAGATCAAATTCCTAACGGTTGTCAGGACTTGGGAGTATTGACCCCTTCAGAAAGTCAGGTAATCACTAACAAGAATATTGGGGTTGCTAAATTGGGTATGACATTAGGGGAACTCAAGGAGATTTTAGGTGAGGGTGCAACATTTGAACCAGTTTCTCTGGGGGTTGATCAAGGGGAAGGAATTAAAGTTAGTCAAGATGGTAGGGTAGAGTATCTGTTAGGTTTTGCTGATGGTGACGTGAAAACAGCTAACTCTCGAATTACCATGATTACGGTTGAAAACCCTAATTACAGAACAAAGGAAGGAGTAGGTCCGGGTACTCCACTCAAAGCAGCAGTTGCAACCTACGGACCGGTGACCCTATCCTACAACTTGAATAATGAGGCACGAGAGTATATTAAATTTGCGCGGGGACTGGGTGCTGATGCGGGGGTAGTCATCAGGTCAAATCAGTGGACAATTACAGAATACGCTGGTATGTATACTGATACTCAAGCTGAATTCAACCAAACCCAAAACTACCATGACCATGCAGCTATTGGCTCAATTACCATTAGATAAACCTAAGTCTACAGCTATGCGATGAGCGCAAGCAAAACCAGAAAAGGCGACGGCGTTTAACCCTTGACCGGGAAAGGTACTGTCACCGACACAATAAAGTCCGGGAATGGCTGTACGATTAAATGGCATATTTAATAGTCCCGGTAATTTCCGCCGGGGAATTGGCCCATAGGTTCCATCTTCACGCCCTAAAAAGCGTTGATGGGTGCGGGGTGTACCTACTTCTAGATAATCTAAGCCAGCATCTAATCCAGGGAAAATCTTTTCTAGTCGGTCGATGATTTGCCAAGCTGCAGCTTCTTTTTTGGCCTCATACTCACTTGCAGACATTTCTCGCCAATCATCAATCGATTGGGGTGTGAAGGCATGGATAATATGATAGCCCTCTGGTGCCAATTTTGGATCTAGTAATGTGGGGATAGAAACGAAAAGTGTCCCTGCTGGTGCTGTCATTTTCTCCCAGTCTTCCAGAATTATATGATGGCATTCTGTGCTATGAGACAATACTGCTGCGGCTACTCCTATATGTAAACTCAAAAAGCTGGGGGATTTTTTATAGGTTTGTTGCCATTTTTTTTCATTAGCCGGTATTTTCCCTACAGGTACTAATTTAGTAAAAGTGTCCCAACGTGTGGCATTAGAAACTATCCGTCGAGCATGATAAACTTGACCACTAGCCAATTGTACACCAACGGCTTTTCCTTTTTCTAGGAGAATCTTTGTAACTCTGGCTTGGTACTTAATCTGACCTCCGGCTTTTTCTAAACCTTCTACCAATTTTTGGGCAATTTGTCCTACCCCACCTTGGGGATAATTAACCCCACCATAGTGTCTATCAGCAAATACCATCGCCGCATTAATCATCGGGGTCATGTCAGCTTTGACTACAGACCAGCAATAACACTCTATGTCAATAAATTGCAATAATTGCGGATCTTTAATATGGCGTCGCGCCACATCTCCTACATTTTGAGGGAGATATTTAACTAAACTAAGACAGGCCAAAGGATGCTGCAAAAATGTCCGCAGCAAATACCGAGGTTCTTCTAATGACAGCAAATCTATGGTATTGAGACAGTTAAATACTTTCCAGCACTCGTCATAAAAGCGACGAATACCTATTTCTTCATGGGGAAAATAGGCAATAAGATGTTGCAAAAAATTATCATAAGTTCGCTCGACTTTGATGTCTAAGCTGGGTAAGTGATAGTGAATCTGTACAGGATCAGTGATTGTTTCTTGACTGACGTTCACAGCGTCTAAAGCGCGGGTGAGTAAGTTGGTAGTACCTTTTTCGCCAAATCCGAAAATCATTGACGCCCCAACGTCAAATCGATAACCCTGGCGATCAAAGTAACCCGAACTACCCCCTGGAATCAAATAACTTTCTAGTACCAGCACTTGAGCGCCTTTGGCTGCTAACTGGGTTGCGGTTACTAAACCACCAATTCCAGAGCCAATGATGATCACATCCAATGTCGGATTTAGGGATGGAGACATAGGGGCAGATATGCAATAAAATTAACTAATTATTTAGTATTTTATATCACTTTTGATTCTTCGGGTATGGAAATAAAAAGAGGGACAAGCCCGCTACCGCTGGCTAATCCCGTCTGCCGATCCTTAAAGAGAGGAGAACACTAATTAGTAATATAACTTTGATTGAGAATATCTGTCAAGTATTATTGAAAATTACTTTCAATAAATTCGGCAGTGTTGATTTTAGCTGTCAGTGGGATACTTGAGGGAGTATGATGGTGTTTCAGATCAAGAAGAAAATTGCCCTATTCCGGCTATGACGGTACAACTGCGCGTTTATGTCCCCCCCCATCCTCTGATTAAGCATTGGTTGGCGGTTGCTCGAGATGCTTCCACTCCTTCGGTGTTGTTTCGTAGTGCTATAGTTGAGTTGGGGAGATGGTTAACTTACGAAGCGGCTAGAGAGTGGTTACCGACCCTGGAAACTGTGGTGCACAGTCCTTTAGATTCGTCTCCAGCTACTTTGATTAACCCAGAAGTCCCCGTGGCGGTTGTGCCGATTCTCCGGGCGGGTCTAGGTTTACTTGAAGGTGCTCAATCTCTGTTACCTTTGGCTTCGGTTTATCATTTAGGTTTGGTTCGTAATGAGGAAACTCTCGAACCGGTCTGTTATTTGAATAAGTTACCTGAAAAATTTCACCCGGAAACTAGGGTATTAATCACAGACCCAATGTTGGCGACGGGTGGGTCAATTATGTTTGCTATGTCGGAATTAGTACAACGTGGGGTTGACCCAAGTTTGACTAGAATCGTTTCTGTAGTAGCCGCACCGCCAGCTTTACAAAAGCTTAGTGCTGAATATCCTGGTTTAAATATTTATACTGCCACCATTGATGAGATAGTCAATGACCGGGGGTATATTGTACCGGGGTTAGGGGATGCAGGCGATCGCATCTTTGGCACATAAGCTAGTATGCAGCTAGGGAAGTTCTTGAAGGCGGTAATATATGAGTCAACGTGATGGTTTTGGTAGTGGTTTTGTAGCAGGGACAATTTTTGGTAGTATAGTTGGTGGTATTATTGGGGCTGTGATTGTTTCCCGACAAACTGAGGAATTGACAGCAGAATCAGCAGAACTGACTAATGGCCAACTCAAAACTAAAAAAGTATCGCCAAAACAACGCCAAATGTTCGTCTCAGATGATGAAGCTATGGAAATGGAAACAGCCAGGCGATCGCTAGAAGATAAAATTGCCCAGCTAAATGCCACAATTGACGAGGTAAGACAGCAGTTAGGAAATGTCAATGGCGGTTCCACCCAGTCAGTCAATGACCGCTCCCTCACCCCAGATTCTTAAAGTGATTGATATTTGGCTATAGTAGTTAATGCGGCAAACCGCACACTTCATGACATGGACTCAAGTAAAATCAATAATAAGACGGTTTTTGACACTTAGCAGGAAAATAACTTATCCATGAACTTACTTTTTACTACTTTGGCAACCTTTGTCAGCTTCTATAGCTACTTGCTAATTATCCGAGTGCTTTTAACTTGGTTCCCCACAATCAACTGGTACAATCAGCCTTTTGCGGCTTTAGCCCAAATCAGCGATCCTTACCTGAATCTTTTCCGCTCAATTATTCCTCCATTGGGCGGTATGGATTTCTCCCCTATCTTAGCCTTCTTAGCACTGAGTTTTATTGGTGGCTTACTAAGAAACCTAACCGCCCTTTCATTTGCACAGCCTTTTTAGCAAAAATACCAACTAAATATAAACTTTTGTAGAGACGCTCCTTTCCAATCGTCTCTACATTGCTTCTTGGGCGATTATTATTAATTCTTAATAATTATTGCCGAACTTGTCTGCTAAATCCAGAGGCTTTAAACTGTTTGAGCTGCAAGGGTTCCGGTTGATTCGCGGCTACAGAAATCCTGATGGCAAAATCACTAATACCCGGCGGAACTTCGGGGATAGAACCCAGACGAGTGCGGTTCTGCATGACTGGGTTATTGTTGGCATCATAAATGCGTCCAAATATATCTGCATCATATACTGTTTTATAAGTAGCGTTTTCTGCCTTACCAGTGACAATAAAGCAATTAGCTGCCGCACTACCACTGCTGATTACCGATCCTGCTGCCAATTCTGCCGGACAGTCTTGATAAGATATATCAAATAGTTTCACCTGTGTTAGAGCTATAGCTGGAGGTGTAAATACCCACAATTGCAAGAGAGTCAGGAAAGATATAACAATGACATTAATTCGTGTTCTCATATTTAAGTTTGGTGTCATCGAACTTAACTAAAATTTGTACCGCAGCCGGCAATTTTGTCTAGATTAACTTAGCTGAACTTAATGAGTTGGAGACAGAAAAGGTAATAATTGGGTAAATAAACCCACAGTTGCTATCAACTTATGACTCCAGATGAGATTGAAACAGCCTTGCAAGCAGCTTTTAACAGTTGTGATACAGCTGGTTGTCCTCTCACTGATATGCAGAAGCAGATATTACTGCGAGTGGTGGAGGAAATTCCGGGAGACCCTAACTTGAAGATATCAGATATGGGTAACCCCTTAGATGAACTTTCTACAGAAGAATTGACAGCTTTTTTACGGTTTGTTAAGAACCAAGAACAGGAAAACTGTAGTTGGAAGGTACAATTACTCAATGATTGGCTAAATGATCATAATTCGGGAAATGTCCAATTTATTCGCCAACGCTACGGTTTAGGTTGGCTTAATCGTGTCCAATCATATCATTTTAATAAGTATTCTGAGGCTGGGGATACACTCAAGTTGAGAGTAGGCGATCGCATTGAAATTGCCAATGGATTATGGGAATGGGTCAAGGACGATGGTCCGTGTCAGCGTCAATGGTTTTCCTGTATTGTCCTCCAAATCGATGAAATTAATGATTCTGAGGGTTCATCTATTACTTGTGTAGTTCGCCTCTACAATGGTGCTGAGTACCAAATTCCAGGTATATATACATGGAATCGCCATAATTGGCGCTGGCCAGAAAAATAACTCTATCTAACGAGGTAATTTTGCACTGCTTGGCGCATCACATCCACAGGTACAGTATCCCGCTGTAACCAGATTTTTAATGCTGCTACACCTTGTTGGACAAGCATTTCTAAACCATCAATGACAATTGCGCCCTGTTTTTGGGCTTGTTGTAGAAATTGTGTAGGCTGAGGAATATATATTAAATCGTAAGCGATCGCACCCGGGGATAAATTTTGCACATCTTCTTGACTCACAGGTGACTGATTCACGTGGGGATACATACCCACAGGGGTAGTATTTACTAGCAAATTAGCTTCAGGAATTAGCTTTCCTAGGTCTTCCCAGAGATGAATTTGCAATTTTGCTGCTAGGGGTGAATTTCCCCAACTTTTGCGGAACTCAGCTAATTTGTGCATATTCCGCCCCACCACATGAATTTGCGCCAACCCTAGCTGCTGACAACCAGCTACAACCGCCCTAGCTGCTCCACCATGGCCTAAAATGACCGCTGTTTTCTGGCTCCAGTCTTGCTGATAGGTTGTCTGTAAAGGAGCAATAAAACCTTCTATATCCGTGTTTGTACCTACCCAACCCTGATTTTGACGGCTAACGGTATTGACTGCGCCTATAACTTGGGCAATGGGGGAAATTTCTGATAATAAAGGCATAATTGCCTGTTTGTGAGGGATGGTAACGCTAAAACCCACAACATCCATAGCAGCCAAACCCGCTATGGCTAACTCTAAATTTTCTGGTTTAATTGGTAAAGGCAGATAAATATAATCTAGTCCTAATTCAGCGATCGCCGCATTATGCAGCACTGGTGATAAGGAATGTTCTACCGGATACCCAATTACCCCTAGAAGTTGAGTTTTACCTGTAATTACTACTTTATTCATTGGTCATTAGTCACCAGACTGGTGGGGAATACAATTAAATTATTAACAGCTACTTAATATTTCCTTATATCATGCAACTAACCACAGCTTCCTCTACAAATCCCATTCCTGGTCAATATTGGCAGTGGCGGGGTCATAATATATACTACGTCCACAGGGGAGAAAAACAACCCCAACGTCCACCCTTGCTGTTAGTCCATGGTTTTGGCGCATCCACAGATCACTGGCGCAAGAATATCACAGGACTGTATCTAGATTTTGAAGTATTTGCCATTGATCTGTTAGGGTTTGGGCGTTCAGCAAAACCGAAACTCCAGTACAGCGGTGATTTATGGCGCGACCAACTGGCTGATTTTATCAGTGAAGTTATTGGTCAGAAGACCATACTAGCAGGTAACTCCCTGGGTGGGTATGCTTGTTTGTGTGTAGCAGCACAATGTCCTGATCTTGCGGCCGGTTTAGTCTTACTCAACAGTGCTGGACCGTTTAGCGAAAACCCATCTATTTCTGAACCCGAAGCATTACAATCACAAATTCAACCCCCTAAACAACCTTCTGGGTTACAAAAACTCTTAGGTGATTCCGTGAAGTGGACTTTTAAACAACGTTTCGCTCAGTTGCTGTTATTTGAATATGTACGACAACGTTGGGTAATTCGCCGCACCTTAAAAAAAGTTTATCTTGACCACAGTGCAGTCACAGACCAATTAGTAACAGAAATTGCCCGACCTGCTTATGATCCCGGTGCTTTAGATGTATTTGTTTCCGTTTTTAGCACCCCCCAAGGGGAAAAAGTTGATGTGCTGTTAAAACAGTTAACTTGTTCCCTGTTATTATTGTGGGGAGAAGCTGACCCCTGGATGAATGCCAGAGAACGTTCCCAGAAGTTTCGTCAATACTATCCCCAACTAACAGAACATTTTCTGAATGCAGGTCATTGTCCCCATGACGAAGTACCAGAACAGGTCAACCAGCTTTTACGGGATTGGGTGGAATTAAAAAAAGATTAGAACAACGAAAAGCGGTTAAAAATCTAATCCTTAGATTTTTAACCGGTATTTCTGGGTTTACAGGTTTCCAATTCTTGAAGTTAATTATTTGAGAGGTAAAAATAAGGTTTACAGAGCATCTAGCAATATCAGCAATATGATCTAGCTACAAGAGCAACATCATGTTTATCGGCACTTGCTTTTGATTTGCTGATATTCACTTGGGTCTATGACGGGGGGACACACAGTCATTTACCCTGGTTTCTTGTTTATATTGCGTCCTCATGTTGAAAATACCACTAACTTGATGATATTCAAACCTAAATTTACGAAACTTGATATTTTGTTCTGGTTAATCATCAATCATCCTCACTCCCACAAGTGACATGAGGTTTACACAGAGATCACAAATTTAAAATCCACACACACAGCCGACTCACGCCAGTGTTACCAACCTTAAATTATCATGTTTGAATGTGCTGCTCTAAAGTTTCAATTAAGGTAGGTTTTAGTACCGCACCCACAACTATATCAACTTGTCTTCCCCCCTTAAATACCATTAGCGTCGGAATAGTGCGAATACCGTAATGACTAGCAACGGTGGGATTTTGATCAGTGTTTAACTTCGCCACTTTTATCAGTCCCGCGTATTCCCCAGCAATCGCATCTACAACCGGAGACACCATCCGACAAGGACCACACCAAGGAGCCCAAAAGTCCACTAAGACTGGAATTTCACTTTCCAGTACTTCTTTTTTAAATGTGGCTTCTGTGACATTGACAATGGATGACATAATTGCCTCCTGATTAATTCATTGATTTGATTTTGTCGAATAAAGAAAATATAGGGCATTTAAAAAAATGATGCAATTACAAAAACCTTATAATTAACTCAAGATGTTAAAATATAGGTTTGTATATTTAATTGTCAACTAGGCTACTACTCCCTGCTAATTAGGTATTTAAAGATATGTACTCACATCAAATTACCAAAATCCAGCATTAACGCAGTAGTTCAATAGCAAAATTATTCAACACTTATGGCTATTTTATCAATGGGCGATAGTGCCACCACAGAATTAGGAAAATCTTGTTAGCCATCGTAAGAATTGTTTTGATGTTGGTGTCAATAATGTACGGCGATAAGTATCAGCCGCTTTTTTAATAGCTTCTGCTTGAGTTGGGTAGGGATGAATTACATTAGACAGACCATTTAAACCAATTTTATTGACCATGGCGGTGGTTACTTCACTGATGGTTTCCCCTGCATGACGAGAAACAATTGTTGCTCCTAAAATTCTATCATAACCCCTCTGGTGATGAATTTTAACAAAACCATCCTCTTCACCATCTGCGATCGCCCGGTCTACACTACTAAAAGGAATCTTAATAGTATTAATCTTCATACCTTGTTCTTGAGCCTCCTGTTCATACATTCCCACATGAGCAATTTCTGGGTCAGTATAAGTTACCCAAGGGATGACTAAATTACTAAGTTTGTATCTTCCTAAACCAAAAGGTGAAAACAAAGTATTTTTAATCACAATTCGAGCCGCCGCATCAGCTGCGTGAGTAAACTTCCACTTCATACAGATATCACCAGCAGCATAAATTTTGGGGTTAGTGGTTTGTAAATAGTCATTAACCTTCACTCCCTGGCGGTGATTGTATTCCACTCCCACTGCTTCTAAATTTAAACCTTCAACATTAGGAACGCGTCCTGTAGCAACTAAAATCTCATCCACTGTGATTGACATCGGCGAGCCGTTGCTGAGAAAATATATCACTTTTCCCTCAATACTCTTCTCAATATGATCTATTTGGCTATTTAAAAGCAAGTGTATTTTTTCTTGGATAAAACAGTTTTGCAGAATTTCTGCCGCTTCGGGATCTTCCCTGTTTAAGATGTGGGAACCCTGATGAAATAAGCTCACTTGAGATCCTAGACGCTGGAAAGCCTGAGCCAATTCACAACCAATCGGTCCACCGCCAATCACAGCCAAGCGTTTGGGGAGTTCAGTTAGTGAAAATACCGTTTCATTAGTGAGAAAACCAGCCGCTTCCAGTCCCTTAATTGGGGGTCGCATAGCTCTAGCACCTGTAGCAATCACAGCTTTTTTAAAGCGGATTTTTTGGCTATCAACCTCAATAATATTATCACTGGCAAAACGACCGGTTCCCAAGAAAACATCAACCCCAAGGTTGCGAAAGCGAGTCGCAGAATCATGATGACTGATACCTGCTCTCACCTTTCGCATCCTTTCCATAACTTGAGGAAAATCAACTTTGATGTCTTCAGGGGTATTAATACCAAAACCTTGCGCCCCGGAAATTTCACCAATTACACGAGAAGACCGGATCATACATTTTGAGGGAATACAACCAAAATTTAAACAGTCTCCCCCCATCAAATGCTTTTCAATTAAAGCGACTTTTAATCCCAAGTCTAGACCTACAGATCCTGCTGCTACAACTAATCCAGCCGTACCAGCACCAATTACAACCAAGTCGTAACAATCAACAGGTTGAGGATTGACCCAATGGGGCGGATGAACGTAAGAAACTAGTTTCTGATTATGCTCATCCGTGGGTAGGATAGTTACTTTTGGCAATGGTAAATTTGACATTATTTACTCCTCGCTTACCACATCAAGACTGTTAATGTAAAACTTCATTTTCTAAAGCCTTGCGAGCAACTTTAGTAATATATACTGTCACAGTAACCGTGGCTATGAAGCCAAGAATCCGAATTAACCACTGTAAACCGGGGTTATCAGGTTGAGATGCGGTACCAATGGCGGCCAGATTACCAGCCAAGGAACCGACGTAAACATACATAATTGTTCCGGGAATCATACCCATAGATCCGAGAATGTAATCTTTGAGGCTAACTCCGGTAACACCATAGGCGTAGTTCAGAAGATTGAAGGGGAATACAGGAGAGAGTCGGGTCAACAAAACAATTTTCAATCCTTCTCTACCAACAGCCTCGTCAACAGCCCGGAATTTTTGATTACCTGCTATTTTTTTAGCCACCCAACCCCTGGCTAAATAACGTCCAACTAAAAAAGCGGCTGTGGCTCCTATAGTTGCACCAATGAAGACGTAGATCGAACCCATAACCAGACCAAACACAACACCAGCACCAAGAGTCAGGATTGACCCTGGCAAGAAGGCGACCGTGGCAATAATATAAAGTAGGATAAATGCTAATGCTCCCACAGCACCAATACCATCTATCCACTGTAAAGCATTTCGCAAGAACATTTGGGGATCGAAGCCAGCAGCATTTTGGGCAGATTCCTCCCCCCAAGCGGGTTCAGCCACAAGTACGGCAGTAAGGCCAAATAATATGAGTATCAAAAAAACAATACTATAAGGCTTTTCCAAGTTTTTATTGATCATTTTCAAAACCCAGTCGTTTGACTTCAGCCCAACGGTACTAAAGACACGATTTCTGCTTGCTTGAGCCGCAGCAATATCGGGATTTGTTGTGTATCCACATTCATGAGTAGAATGTATTGCCTAAATGAACAGGCGCGGCAGGACTCGAACCTGCGACAGTCCGCTTAGAAGGCGGATACTCTATCCAACTGAGTTACGCGCCCAAGCTAGCATAGTAGCTTCTTAAGAAATCACTTTCGTGATTGTATCATCATCTAGTACCAAAAAGCAAATGAAAATTGTGGATGCCAAAAAAAACGCTTTGATCTGGCCAGAAACCCCAAGCATGCGGTGGAGAAGGGTTGACAATCACAGATGTGGAAATTTTCTTTGGTTCAGCAGATCAAATACAGTGGGCTTATAGCCACAGACAGAGCAAGCCCTACTGACTCCTACTTCATTGGTGAAAAGATTTTTGAAGTCTTGGCTTACTTGGGTGTCAGTGTTTTATGCTGGAAGGATTGGCGTCGCCTGCAAATACTCACTCAATATTGGGGATCCACTTGCCACTAGTATATTTTCTTATTTCTTGGGAGGGCTAATTTTCCGTTACACAGAAATAATTATAGACCAAAAACCAGATGTGTCGATTATTGATGTGTTGTTTTATCCTGACTTATATTTCCCTTGACGTAAGGATGATTTTAGGTTTGGCTTCCCAAGGTATAAATTTAGAAAAATTGCAGTTGCTCATTGTCTTAGCCATTGCAAGGTTTGCTACCTTGTTAGTAGTATGGTGGATTTCTATGGAACAGACAGCACCCTTAAAGCCTCTAGTTGGTAGCTTCAATTGGTTTGAGGTACTCGACGATGTGGTTTTATTAATTATTATTGCCCCAGGGAAGGCTAATGGCCTTTTTGACCGGAAAATCCGCCAAATATTGGAGAATGGTTGCACAGGACGCTTTTTGGATCTACATTGCAGATATATGGTTTAAGTATGCTCAAGGGTCAAACTATCAAAGTGGAGAGATACTAGAAATGTTTTGGATATTTAGTGGAGTGTTATGTCCTATGGGCTTTGTCCTACAAGATAACCCATCCTTTAGCCGAACTCCGCAGGAGCGCGGTCGCAAACGAGCTTAGAAAATTTGGTGTCTACCGTGAGAAAATTAACAGAGCCTGACAAACGAGAAATTCTCAAGTTATATCGAGAAAGTGCCGAAACAACATCAACTTTGGCGGAACGTTATGGTGTAAGTAACTCGACAATTAGTCGCCTACTCAAAAGCACCTTACCCGAAGATGAATATGAATATCTGGTTTCTCTCAAACGTGCAGCCAGGACTCCTGAAGGTCGGGCGCAGGTAAGTTACACCCAGTTACCTTTCTTAACTCAACCAGAGCCGGAGCCAGATCTGCCCAGCCAGGAAAAAGCCATCCCTCGCTTGAGATTACCAGATATCTCCCCGCAAAAACCGGTGATCGAAGAACACCAACCGCAGGAAGAGGAGGATCTCAGCCCCTCTATAAGACGAGTCCGTCGGCGTTCTTCGGCAGAAGAGAAACCAAAGTTACGTACAGCAAAGCGATTAGAAATAGTCGAACCCCAGCCCGCTGAACTGGCCGGTATTCCTGCTCCCCTCTTAAAGGAAGAACATCCTCAAGCAAGTGTTATTTCCCACATGCTAGTCGAGGATTTGCTAGATGAGTCAGAGGATTTGTCAGATTTAGAGGATGATTTAGACGAGGACGACTACGAGGACGACTACGAGGAGGAGGAGGAATATCTAGAGGATTCAATGCCTTTAGTTACAAGACGAAGGGTGAATGAGCTAGCGGTGCAAGTCTTGCCATTTTCCGCAGCACAGTTGCCGAAAAGTTGTTATTTGGTAATTGATAGATGCTCGGAGTTAATTACCCGACCACTGAAGGATTTCGGCGACTTGGGACAAATTCCTAACTTAGAAACCTTGCAAAGAACTTTGCCAGTATTTGATAACCATCGAGTCGCAAAGCGCTTCTCTACCAAGCGCGATCGCGTAATTAAAGTTCCCGATAGTAAAGTACTACATAAGGCTAGTACTCATCTTCAAGCCAAGGGGATTACGCGACTGTTGATTGATGGTCAGGTGTACTCTCTGTCTATGGTCTAAAATTTATGGAGATACCTGCTCATTATGGTGTAGTACTGGTGACAACTGCCAACAAGCAGGAGGCAGAAACAATTGCTAATGCCCTTGTAGAAGCTCAACTGGCTGCCTGTGTCAGTCTGTTGCCAATCCATTCTATTTACTCTTGGGAAGGAGAAATATACAAAGAGTACGAGTGGCAGTTGCTGATTAAAACTGATTTGGCCCTATTTTCCAGTTTGGAAGCCAAAATTCGGGAACTCCACTCTTACGAAGTCTCAGAAATCATAGCTTTACCTATTGTTGCCGGTTCGCAAGCCTACTTGCAATGGATTTCTCAACAGCTTAAATCCTACTAGCAGCTCACCCGTAAATTGCCCAAAAGTACCGCGGCCACTTGGCTTTAGGCGTGGAGAGTGTGAACGTAATACTGCTGTAAATATCCACCATAAAACTAGCGGTGATGCTAGGAATTAATCTTAGCCGAATCAGTGGAGGTTGTTTAAGTCAGCCTGAGAAAGTTCGTTTATGGACTCTTCGGAAATCCCCGGTTTATAAAACCGGGGTTGAAAAATACAAAAAATCTAAATCTGAGTATCGATAGCTTTGGCAAAGCGCTCTGCCAAGTTAATAATGTCCTGTTTGCGGGCGATTTTATTGATCCATTCCTGGGGAATATTTTCCAGTCCGTAGTATATCCCTGCTAACCCCCCAGTCACAGCGGCAGTAGTGTCTGTATCTTTACCCAAGTTGACAGCTGTCAGTACGGCTTCGGCGTAAGAGGAGGTATTTAGCAAACACCACAGGGATGATTCCAGGGTGTCAATTACGTAGCCTCCAGAATTAATCTCTTCAACTGGTATCTGGGCTATTTCACCACTGAATATTCTGCGAAAATGAGGTTTCTCTAAAATGTATTCACGGTCGGAATACAGTGATTGGATTTTTGCTAATCCTTGTAAATAAGCTGTTTCCGGTTTAGCCCCTTCTAGTAACGCTACGGCAATACTAACATAAATACCGCAGGACATTTGCGATCGCAGATGACCATGGGTAATGGCAGAGACATCATGGACTCTAGCAATCAATTCGGGGAAAGTTAGGTGACGATAACAATAAGCCATGGGTAAAATTCTCATCAAAGAACCATTACCATTGCTATGTTCTAGCCTCCCTCCTGCTTGGTGAGGTACAACACCCTGCTTCAGGCGCATAATTGCTTCATGGGTAGTCATACCAATATCAAACAATTCACCGCGAGCAGTCCAATAAGCTTGTTTATACCAGCGCCAAAAGGAATTAGCTATAGTATCTAAGGAATAACCCCGACACAGGCTTTCTGCCAAGCAAAATGTTAAAGAACTATCATCTGACCAGGTTCCGGGTGGTTGCTCCCATGTACCATAGCCTAACATCGTTGTCACTGGAGATTTAATTCTTTCGGCACGGCTAGTAAACTCCACAGGTACACCCAACGCATCACCGACACATAAACCCATCAAACCAGACAACGTTTTTGCAGCGGTTAGCATGATTCACTCTCCATGAAAACTATCAAAACTTAACTTTTTGACACTCCCCGCTAACTGCAAAGTGGTGTAGCGGGAGATTCCTGCTTCATCCCCACTTAACTAGATGAGTGTTACCACTAACCCGCGTCAGTAGGAGTCAGCAAGCATTTTCTCACACCCTCTGCCCAACGGCATTAACACCACCATTTATGACTACCAAAGGAAGCAGCAACATCTCGATTTGTTGTGTACTCACGCTCAGGACAAGAATATATTCTCACATTTCCTTTTTATTTTCCGTCTGTGCACCACAATTAAGGCATATGGTGCGATTCGTTCTCTCGATCAGGAGCATTTATGCTCAGGGATGAGAGGGATGTACATGGCGAGGATTACCGGGTGATTTCCACCTTGGCAAACAGTTACATTACCAAACCAAAAGCGCCCATCCGGTAGGAAGAGCGCTTTAATCAAGCAGAGACAGTATTATTTAAATTTCTGAACCTGAATCTCTTAACCGTTGATTGCAGGAGCAGTCAAAGCAACAGGAGCAACTTCACCAGCAGCCAAGTCTAAGGGGAAGTTGTGAGCGTTACGCTCGTGCATTACTTCCATACCCAGGTTAGCGCGGTTGATCACATCAGCCCAGGTA
>NZ_JAQMUH010000099.1:0-16522 GCF_028331025.1 Anabaenopsis arnoldii
GATAGCGGTAGTCTTTCTTGTAAATCTTAAGAGAAATATCGCGTCTGGCTAAGGCGTGCAAGTCTACTAAGGGATAACCGCTCCCATGCTCCCGTTGAAGTAGAAAGTAAACTCTAGCTTTGTCTAGGTTTTATATAGCAGCTAGCCTTGGGTAAAATCTTTCTAAGACCACACCTGAAGAGTAGTTGCAACTGATGGTTGTTATAAGGAGCCGAACTCTGGAAATACCCAATCCTTCCATTCTAGGATAAAAAGTTTTGGCTACTTTTGACCAATTGTTTACAATTTGGCAAATAATCATCTCAGTCTCGCTACAATAAGAGCAAAAACTCAATGGTGATCCGAGAATTATCAAACACCTAAATAGGTTAAGTATTATACCATTAAAGGAGTTGAAACGGCAACATGACACAAGCAACTCAGTCTCAACAACGTGGAATTCAACTAAGTGAAGCAGCCTTGCGCCAGGTTAAATCCCTCCAACAAAAGCAAGGAGAAGAACTTTGCTTACGAGTGGGAGTTCGTCAAGGTGGTTGCTCTGGGATGTCTTACATGATGGACTTTGAGGACACCAGCAAGATCACTCCTCATGATGAAGTGTTTGATTACGATGGCTTCAAAATTGTTTGCGATCGCAAAAGTCTATTATATCTCTATGGTTTAATGCTCGATTATAGCGATGCCATGATTGGTGGTGGTTTCCAATTTACTAACCCCAATGCAGCCCAAACCTGTGGTTGCGGTAAGTCGTTTGGAGTGTAATATTGTCAGTGGTTGGTTGTCAGTTGTTCATGACTATTGACGGCTGACTACTGACTATTGATTATATAACTATTAACTGATTTGCTATGGCTCAAACAGTTGAATTCCTGTTTGATACAGGATTGGAACGCTATAAAGCTGGTGAACCAGCAGAATCTTTAATCCCAGTATTTCAAGAAGTGTGCGATCGCGCCCCGAAAACAAGTTCTGCTTGGATTTGTTTAGCTTGGTTGTACTTGCTAGAAAATCAACCCAACTTGGCTTACAAAGCAGCATACAAGGCGGTGAAGTTAAATCCACAAGACCCACAAGCCAGAATTAATTTGGCGGTTTCAATGCTGGAAACAGGTCAAAAAGGATTACGAGAACATATTGATTTTGCCAAACAGTTAATTTTTGTTAACCCAGAATGGGAAAGCGATATTAAAGATAGTATTGCCGATGGTTTAAGCCGGAAACCAGATTGGCAAAGTTTGGCAAAAGTTAAAACCTGGCTATTTGAGTCCTAAAATTTAGGATCAGATCCCCCGGGTTTTTCTCCCCAGAGGAAAACTTCTAGGGGGATACAGGGGAAACCAAAAAATTTCCCAAGCCCTTTATATCTATACCGGTTTTTCAACTCCAATTCTCAGTATGAAAGAAAAATTATTAAACTGGCTAAACTTGATTTTAGTTGCTGATGTATTCTTAGTTTTATTTGGCTTTGGCTGGTTAGCGATCGCCGCCTTTGGCGATGCTGCGGGAATCAACCTCGGTTTAGATTTATGGCATCAACTTTGGCAACCTCTGTTTAACCCAGCAATTGGTATCCTGATGGGGGGCGCTATCCTTAGCGGTTTAATTAGTTGGATTTCCCGCAAATTTCAGGCTAATTAACAGTTTTTTAGTGAGGACATTAGTCCTCTTTCCTCCGGTGTGAAAACCTACCCAATAATTTCTTGCAATGCTGGTAATAATTGAGGATATTGATACTTAAAGCCAGCCTCTAAAGTACCTTGAGGCATAACTTTTTGACCTTCCAAAACTACCATAGCTCCATCCCCTAACAGCAGCTCCAGAGCAAAGCCAGGAACGGGTAACCAGGAAGGACGTTGCATAACCTCCCCCAAAGTTTGGCTTAACTCTGCCATCCGCACAGGATGAGGAGCAGTGGCATTATACACACCTTTCATCCCCGGGTTAGTTAAAGCTTGCAAAATTAGATTTACTAAATCATCTAAGTGAATCCACGATAACCACTGGCGACCACTACCAAGGGGTCCACCTGTAAACAGCTTGAAAGGTGTAATCATTTTCGCCAAAGCGCCACCATTGCCTAAAACGATGCCAAAACGCAGAATAACCAAGCGGACACCAGCATCTTCAACTTTTTGGGCTTCTGCTTCCCAGGCTTCACAGACTTGAGCTAGAAAATCCTCACCAGGTGAACTGGTTTCATCAAAGGTAGCAGTTTCACTCGTGCCATAATAACCAATAGCAGAAGCATTAACTAACACAGAGGGACGAGGATTAGCCAGAGCTATAGCTTCGACAATTTTCTGCGTACCTAGCTGGCGACTATTGAGGATTTTCTGCTTTTGTTCTGGTGTCCAGCGTTCCTCAGCAATGGGTTCTCCCGCTAAATTAACTATACCATCACAACGGTTGATAGCTTCTTGCCAAGAACCAGACACAGTGGGGGTATAGGCTACAATTTCTACTTGAGGAAAAGCCCCTGGGGGAAAAACCTTCACCGCTGTAGCAGGGTTGCGGGTGAACACCAGTATTTGATGACCCTCCTTGTGCAGTTTTTCCACCAAACGACTACCGACAAATCCTGTTGCTCCTGTAATTGCTACTTTCATAATCTTAATGCACTTCCACCAAACCCTTATTTTAACCGAGCGGTGATGAGTCTTTGATTTTTGACGACCAATTGCGCAATAAGATTGAGTTGGTAACAACACTCACAGAGCTAAAAGCCATTAATGCTGCCGCCCCAGATGGACTAAGAATAAACCCAAAACTGGGTAATAATACACCCGCAGCTAAGGGAATACCGATAGTATTGTATGCAAATGCCCAAAATAGATTTTGGCGGATTTTGTTGAAAGTAGAGCGACTCAGTTGAATTGAAGCGACAACATCATTTAAGCGATCGCGCATCAAGACAATTTCCGCCGTCTCCATGGCTACATCTGTTCCCGAATATAAAGCAATGCCGACATCTGCTTGTGATAAAGCCGGCGCATCATTAATACCATCGCCAACCATAGCGACTTTAGAGGCTGATTGTGTTTGTAATTCCTGGATCAGAACCGCTTTTTGACTGGGGAGAACCCCAGCCATCACATCAGCGCCATCTAGTCCTAGTTGTTCAGCTACGGACTTAGCTGCTTCATAGCGATCGCCACTGAGCAAAATAACCCGTAAACCCATATGACGCAACTGGTTGACTGTAGCTTGAGCATCCGCTCTCAGGGGGTCTTGCACAGCAATCAGTCCGGCTAAATTTCCCCCAACTGCTACCCCCACAACTGTTTTACCATCTTCTGCTAGCTGTAGGATCATCTGTTCTGCAGCGTCACTCCAAGTCACGCCATGCTGACTCAAGAAAGCGCAGTTACCCAAAATTACAGACAGACCCTCCACAACACCAGATACACCCAATCCCGGTTCCGTATGAAAATCCACAGCGTCAGGAATACATAGATTTTGCTCCCGTGCTGCTTGTTGAATGGCTTTAGCTAAGGGGTGGTAAGTGCCATTTTCCACTGCTGCTGCTAGTTGTAGGAGAGAGTAGGGTTTGTCATCCTTCCATTCTCCCATAGGTAGACAATCTGTTACAGTAGGATTACCAGTTGTAAGAGTACCTGTTTTATCAAATACCACAGTATCTAACTGGTGTACTGTTTCCAAGACATCACCACCTTTGATTAACAGACCCCGTTCAGCACCCATGGCGGTTCCTACAAGAATTGCTGTCGGGGTCGCCAGTCCCAAAGCACAAGGACAAGCCACAACCATAACCGCGATCGCTAGTTTCAAGCTGGTTAGCAGAGGAGAGTGGGTAAGAACCCCATCCATGACCTCTGTATGAGACATTGGGGAATGGTTCATCATTTCCATACCCCCAGAAACCGTCACATCACTCCAAATGTGAGTACCCCAAAAAAACCAAAAAACAAATGTCAATACAGAGGCCGTCAACACACCATAAGTAAAGTAACCCGCCACCGTATCGGCTAACTTTTGCACTGGCGCTTTACGCGTTTGTGCTGTTTCTACTAGGGTAACTATTTGCGCCAAAGTAGTATCCCTACCAGTTCGAGTGGCGACTATAGCCAATGCTCCTGACTGATTAATAGTTCCAGCAGCTACCATATCTCCGGGCTGCTTCATCACTGGTACAGATTCCCCGGTGAGCATGGACTCATTCACCGTTGTTTGCCCAAAGCGCACCTCACCATCCACAGGAATTTTATCTCCTGGTAGTACTTGCAACCATTCACCAACACGCACCCTTTCTGCGGGAATCTCCATAATATTGGTTCCCAAACCTATTTTTTCCGGGTCTGGGTTGAGAATCAACCGTCCTACTTGTGGTTGGAGTGTGAGCAATTCTCTAAAGGCCGCCGACGCTCTTCCTCTGGCTTGTTGTTCTAAAGTCCTACCCAGGAGGATAAAACCCAGCATCATTACTGGTTCGTCAAAGAAGCATTCCCAGCCCATTTTGGGGAATAGCAGCGCTACTAAACTAGCAGTGTAGGCTGTCAGCGTTCCCAATCCCACCAGAGTATTCATATTAGGCGAATTGCGCCGCCATCCCCGCCAACCCTCTACTATAATGGGGCGGCCGGGAATGATTATGGCCAATGTTGCCAATCCACAGTGAAACCAGATATTGTTTAATTCTGAGAAGATCGACAAGCCTATATTCTCAAAATGTCCGATTCCTGACAACACCAGCAGCACCCCAGCAATGATTAACTGCTGCAATGAAGAACGCATTTCTTGGCGCTTTTGTGCTTCTTTTTCTTCAAGCGTAGTTTCTCCAGCTACTTTTCCCCTAGTCTGACGCGGTTGACAGGGAAATCCAGCTGATGTTAATCGCTGTGCTAGTGTGTCCGGGTCCACTGCACCAGGTTCTGACTCTACCACAGCTACCTCTGTAGCCAAGTTCACACAGGCGCTTTTCACTCCTGGATATTGGGTTAGCTGTCGCTCTACAGCGCTTACACATCCAGCACATTTCATCCCCCCCACATCGAGGATAATTTTCTCTAAGGTCGGGCTTCGTTCTGGAGTAAACTGAGTTTTCGGGGTCAGTTGCATGACAAGTGTTGAGTTGGCTACGAAAATTCAACGCCTTAATAAAAGCGTACCTCTTTTGAGCGTAGGCGAAATTTGGAGATTTGACAGAACTTCAATCATCATAAACTTATGCGCTAATGTTGAATTTTTGTAGCCATCTTTCTGATATAAGTTACATATATCACAGCTACCACTTGTATAGGCATCATAGCAATCAGACTCTTACCAAAATAGTTAATGTCCAAAATAGACACGGCGCTGAAGTAGCCCATACCCAGCAGCAGCAACATCGCCCATGTGAGAGATTTAGGTTTAATTGTTAGCATATCTCTAAAAATAACTTCCTCTGGCTAATAGCAACTTCTAGAACCACCCCTGCTTATTCACAAAATAGGTATTAACAAAATCTTCCGAGGTTTTGTTTAAATAGATCATGCCCTCAATTAAACCCACAAGCTGCATAATTAATAAACTAATGCCGTAGGTAAAATAACCTCCAACTAAAGCTATAATCAACATGATGCAGCCTTCTGGAGTATATCCCAGAACGAATTTATGAACTCCAAATCCTCCGCAAATAATGCCGCAGTAACCAGCAATCAGTTGTTTAGTTGGTTGAGTGGTGTTGAAATTTGCCATATTAGTTCTATTCGGCTCGGAAGTGAATATAAAATTAGAATTTTAATCGATACTTAAATGACCCAACATATTTTTTCAGTAAATATTGACTAAATAGATTTTGAAGTTTTTGCAAGCTACATTTTCCACATTCATCATTAAAGCTAACTGGTCTAGTTTAAATACCCAGTTGACAATATGATCCAGAGGAATAATTCCTCTGAGTATATTTGGAAAGTATAGCAATCCTAAATGATTCATGAACAATTTCTGTTCCCTGTTCCCTTTCCTCACTGATAATTTCTCAACTCAAATAGGATGACTATATTCTAATTAATATTAACAATTCGTTAATATTACAAGACCACAGCCGCTGTGTTAACCTGCGCCCCATTCCCTACAAGGATATAGGGTTCAAGTGCAGTTAGCTGTGTTTTGTGGGATTAATTAAATACTAATGCATAGTACTTGTATTATTTGTAGATGCTATTTCCCGATGATTCAGGAAACTTTGCTACAAGTACAACATTAGCTGATCAGCCTAGTAACTGAGTGGGGAATTTTGGTGTGCAATAGTTATTATATGCAAATAAAAACAAATCGTTGACAAATTATCAACCGTGTAGCAATGTTATATTAATTACTACTACCTAAGATAAAGAGACTCAGTAGAGTGCCACTATTCCACAGACTATGGACAAGCATAGGTGCCAAGAGATTACGCGATCGCGTGTACACTATCCCTAAAACCACACCCAAAGCTGTTAAAGGCAGGATTTCTGATAAACTCAAATGGGCGATCGCAAACAACAAACTACTGAAAATAACTGCTCCCCACACAGGTACATAACGAGTCAAAGAAGGCAATAAAAAGCCGCGAAACAGCAGTTCTTCAAAAATGGGGGCCGCGATCGCAGCCGTCAAAAAAAACAGCCCCAGAGCCATACTATCTTGACTTTCCAAAGCTAGTTGTAACAGAGGATTACTACCCCCCTGACCCCGCCATAATTGTTGATTAATCAACGACACCAGTACCACTATCGGCAAAGCCGCGCAATAACCCCCAAATCCCCATAAAAACCATCCATCCTGCAACCGGAAGCGAAACCATTGGTCTGGGAGCGGCAAAAAACGCTTAATCGATAAATACAGCACCAGCAGTGCACCCGATGCCACCATCATATAGCTAACTAACACCGACCAAGCCTGAAAGCGCACATTGACAATAGGGCGCTCTATGGGTAATAGGGATAGCAACAGAGGCACAAAGATTTGCCCCATAAAGAAAAAGCCCACCACAAAAACTTGTAAAATGGTTTCTCCACCCCAAGGCGTTGACCAAGATAAATCAGCATTGCGAGCCAATAAAGCAGCTTTCCCCTTGAGCAAACGCTGACCAATCAAGAAAACCAGTAATATTAGACCTATTAATGCTGTCACCGTGGGAATTGTGGCAATTAGGGCTAGTTTTGTCACAGACTGGCTAGCAGCTTCTTGTTGTTCCGCTCTAATTTCCGATAAAGCTGCCTGTCGTTGTTGCAGTTGATACAGTTCAATTAAAGCAGTAGAGCGAAACCAACCATCTAAATTTTGATTAATCAGCTGTTGAGCATTGGGTAAGACACGGGGGGGAGTACTCCATAACCCAGTCAACACAGCAGCAGTTTCCCGCACTGGATTTACTCCCCCGGTTTGCTGCAATTCTTCCCAAGTCTGGATGGCCGTATCTGTCTGTCCTTGCTTTGCTTGTAAAATTCCCAGACTTAAGTCTAAGTCAGCCCGTAATTTTTGCAGTTGTTGGAGTGATCGCCGTAACTTTTCTTGCTTGTCTTCAGGCGAAGCCTGACTTTGGGGGGGTTCCCCTCCTAAAGGTTTAGGAGGTAGGGGAATAGTCTGAGGTTGAGCAAGTTGGTTTTGAACCTTATCCCAATTTGTTTGAACCGACTCACGTACCTGCTGATATTGCTTGGTAGCACTTTCTAGAGGTTGATCTCCCACAATGGCGGATTTAATTGCTGACAAATTATCGTCATTAATATCTTCTGGCTGCCAAGTTTGGGCTTGGAGTGCAATATTAGTTTGGTACAGTTCCAAAGTTGTCTGAAACTGGGGTTCTTGTAAACTACCGAATAAAGACGAGACTGACAACAGGACTGCTATCGGTGTGAGGACAAAAAATAAAATTAACCGCTTAATCGTCATCTATTCCCCTTGAACAATTCACCAGGGCAAGGCTTACCCTTTGCTTCATAATCTTTGCAAGAAACAGCCGCAGGTTGATCAATATATTAATATTTTTAATATATAGGACTTCTATTTGATTTTTGAACAAGACTCAGTACAAACGGCAATTCTTCTTACCTGTTCGGTGTTCCCTACCTAGACAAATCAAATCAGAAACCAAACCGGATTTCTATATTGATGTCAGTACTTGATGCTGGGGTTGGGTTTTATGAACGCTACTGCAAAATGGTAATATCATGACTCAGCCAGCAATAGAGTCATCTGTTGCTAACCTAAAATTTTGGTTTTCATGAGCAGCGACATCCAACTCAACCTTTTTGACCACCCCAACTCAAATCCGCGAGATTTAATTCCTACAGACGCAAAAATACCCATCATACCGGGAACATACAAGAATATTAGCGAGTTGGCACAGGATTGTCATCACTGTCACCGTTGTACCTTGGGAGACAGTCGGACTCATGCTGTTGTCGGGCGTGGTCATCTCCAAGCACCAATTATGGTCATAGGTGAAGCCCCTGGTCAAAGTGAAGATGAGACTGGTTTACCATTTGTCGGCAGATCAGGACAGTTACTAGAGAAAATATTAGCATCTGTGAATCTGAGTACTGAACGTGATGTATATATTGCCAATATTAATAAGTGTCGTCCACCACAAAACCGAGTCCCTACCCCTGATGAAATTGCCGCTTGCAAACCCTACTTGTTAGAACAAATTCGCCTTGTTGACCCGAAAATAATTTTACTCACTGGTGCAACAGCGGTAAAAGGTATCACCGGCGATAAACAAGCAATGACCAAAATTCGCGGTCAGTGGATGGAGTGGGAGGGGCGTTTGTGTATGCCGATTTTTCACCCTTCTTATTTGCTGCGTAACCCTTCTAAGGAAGTAGGTAAGCCTAAATGGTTAATGTGGCAAGATATGCAAGCAGTCCGCGCTAAGTTAGATGAAATTACTGAAAAATAGCAGAATTTAAGGATTCTGACTGATCACCGTTTTCAGGCAAAGCTATTTGAACAAAGAAGATCAGTTCCACCAAATAAGTGTTACTGGTTCAATGATAAATTATATAGTAGCTCTGATATCTGGAGAATCCAGCCATAAAGATTATGGAAAACAAGGAAGACTACTATAAAATCCTGGAAATTACACCGAAGGCTACTTTTCAGGAAATTAAAGCTGCTTATCGACTTCTTTGTCAGGAATATCACCCTGATAAAATGCCTCCCGGTACTCCTGCAAAGGCTCGCAAATATGTAGAAGAACGATTTAAGCAACTTAACGAAGCTTATTCTACACTTAGTGATCCAGAAAAAAGAAGACAATATGATTTAAGTTATTATACTGATGTAGATTCATCTCAAAACAATACATCCAAGGTTTCTACAGTTAATAATGTTTTTAATCCTGAAAAAATGCAACAAGTAGCTGAAAGACTGGAAGGATTAAAAGGAAAAATTGAAGCAGAATATCAGCAGCGCCAGAAACAAATTGACCTATCTGTTAAAAATCAATTAGATGCACTGAGATACAATCAAGAAGATTGGGCGAAATACACAAAAGAAAATTTGGAAGGATTCACAGTTGGACAGAAGATAACAAATTGTCTTTTATTTATATTCGTTGCTTTTTTCGGACTACCATTTGGTTTAATAGGTTTACTTTGGACTGGGTTCTGGCTCTTAGTTTGCTTGGTAGGAGTCTTATCACCAACTATCAATACAAGAGCAGCAGAGCAAATTAAAACAATCAAAAATCAGGCAGATGCAGATAAATTTGATGCTAAAAATAAACGAGAAAATCAACTAAATAATTTAAATACATACCAAAGAAAACGTATTAAATTCTTCAAATCAATTGCCATTGAAATTCTTTCAGAAGATTACATTGCCAGTCTGAGTGATGAAGACCAATTTTACCTGCTGAAGGCTATTCAAGAGAGAAAAGATGCTGAAAATCTTAGTGAAACTCTCAAGACTGCTACAAAAGTTGTAGTTGGGATTGGTATTGTAGCTGCCATGTTTGGTTTAGGCATAGGGATTGGTCGATCATAAATTCCCTCATAAAATCAAAGTAATGGTGTGGTTTAAATTTAGATACTTAAGAAATATTTATCTTGATTTCATAGGTGAATATTAATCTGGTATTTTTTTGAGATTACCAGTGTAGTTATTATTTTATTCCTGACTCCCAAATACTAGATTTTCATAGAGGAGTTCAATAGGAAACTCAAAATCAATACTTGCTAGAGTAATCATGTCTCCTGGGATATAGGGATAATAAAGCCACATTCTACCTTCCCCCCTTGAGTAACGCTCAACGGCAATTTTTTCTGAGTCAATTAAAAGATACTCTTGTAAACTCGGCATTTGCAGATAATTTGATAATTTTTCACCTCTATCTCTGGCGCTAGTTCCTGGGGAAAGAACTTCCACAATTATCCTAGGATGTTGAATAAATTTCTGGGCTTTAATGTCTTGAGGATGACAGCTGACAATCAGATCGGGATAATAATAAGGACTTTCTGGAGAAACTTGGACTTTGACATCTGAGACATTGATTCGACAACCTTTAGCACCCAGATGAGGACGTAAGGCACTATAAAGGTTGAGGGTAATATCATTGTGGGGAATTGTTCCCCCCGTCATGGCGAAAATTTCGCCTTTGACATATTCATAACGAATATCTTGCTGGGGTTCCCATTCCAGATATTCTTGAACTGACATTTTTCCGCTGGGTTGAGGAATAGCTATCATGACTGTTTACCTGAAAAATTTTGACTACTGGGCCCGACAGTCTCGCAACCAAGTTTTTACAGCTTGTGCAACCACACCATTACTACTATCCCTGGGGGGAGATACTACCTGCTGTTGGGGATAATTACCTTCTTGGGTAAACATCATTACCAAACGCCAACCAGTGAGAGATTTTGTCAATAACAGCCGGTGAAATTGCTGCGATTCTACAGCCTTGCCGCTGATATACTGCCTTTCTAAAGTAGTAAAAAAAACCTGTTCAACCACCGTTGTATTTTGCCGCTCATCTATGTTGAGGGGTAGAGGTGCAAATTCAGGTTTTCCCGCCACCAGCATATAGCTATAAATGTCACTGCTTCTACTACGACGACGGGCGCGCTGAGATGCACGGTTAGCATAGCCAGGTAAATCACGCAATAGCTGAGTAGTTAATTTTTCTAAACTTGTCTGAGAACAAAGAGTTTCTTTCTGGTTTAGTGACATAGGTATATGGGCAAATACGGGATTATTCATAGTATTTGCTGTCAAGACTCCCCAGACAACTATAAACCACCAGCGATAATTGCTTCTCCTGACTTTTGCCTTCATGCCAACGTGGTTAATTCCTCAACGATCTGATTCCAGGCTAACTGAGGATCATCAGACCCAGTAATAGGACGGCCAATTACTAGGTAGTCTGCGCCAGCGAGTATAGCTTCGGCGGGGGTCAGCGATCGCTTTTGATCTGCCTTTCGTGCCCAACTGGGGCGGATACCTGGACAAACCAGCAAAAAGTCATCGCCACAAATTTGCCTTAACTGTGCTACCTCTTGGGGTGAACAAACAGCACCACTTAACCCACACTCCTGAGCCATGAGTGCCATTGCTAAAGCATACTCTGGTAATTCTAGGGGAACCTTCAAATCAATTGCCAGCTGCCGAGAAGAAATACTTGTAAGTAGGGTGATAGCAATTAACTGAGGTGGTTTCACACCCGCCTGTAACGCCCCCTCCTGTACAGCTGACCAAGCAGCTTTTAAAGCATCTTGACCAGCAGTAGCGTGAATTGTGAGTAAATCAACCCCATAACCAGCAGCAGCACAACAAGCCCCCGCCACAGTATTGGGGATGTCGTGAAACTTCAAATCTAAAAAAATCCGCTTTTGGCGAGACTTCAAAACTTCCAGAATTGCTGGCCCAGAACTAGTAAATAATTCTAAACCCACCTTCCAGAAATCTACCAGGGGTAACCGGTCTACAAGAGCGATCGCACTTTGTAAATCCGGCACATCCAAAGGCACAATAATCTTTTTATGTGTGTTCATCTGTGTACCCTAGGGGAAGCCGCTCAGGCCTCTACATCTGTTCCCAACTGCCATTAAAGCACTAAACGGACAAACTTATTTTTGCCAACTTGTAGAACCCGCCCCTCTAATTCACTCTCCCCCTGAAAAATGGTATCAACATCAGTAATGCGATCGCCATCTAGACGTACACCACCCTCCTGAATTTTGCGTTTACCTTCCCCAGTACTTTTACATAAACCCGTCACATTCAAAAGGTAAGCCAACTTCACAGGAAACTCCGAGACTCCCGCCAGGGAGAACTCTGGAACTGCACCTTCCTTACCACCGCTTTTGGCCGCATCCTTAGCCTGAATAGCAGCAGCTTCACCGTTGTATTGTCGCACAACTTCCCATGCTAAAAGCATTTGGCGATCGCGGGGATTTTCTGGCAGTTGATCCAAAGGTAAATCAGTCAACAGTTCAAAATACTGAGATAGTAAATTATCAGGAACACCTTGTAACTTCTGATATTTTTGGGCTGGGTGTTCTGATAACCCGACATAATTACCGAGAGACTTAGACATTTTTTGCACCCCATCCGTACCGATTAAAATCGGCAGCAGTAACCCAAACTGTGGCTTTTGTCCAAAATGCCGTTGCAAGTCTCGCCCCACAGCGATATTAAACTTTTGGTCAGTTCCCCCTAACTCTACATCTGCTTCCACAGCCACTGAATCATAGCCTTGCATCAATGGATAGAGGAACTCATGAAGGAAAATTGGATTCTCTTTTTTATAGCGTTCCGCGAATCCCTCTTTGGCTAACATCTGTCCCACAGTCATAGTAGAGAGTAACTCGAGAATCTCCCCTAAATTAAGCCGGGATAGCCATTCCGAGTTATAACGCACCTCCAATCTACCAGGGGTGTCAAAATCTAAGATAGGACGCACCTGGTCAAGATAAGTTTGAGCATTGCGTGCCACATCTGCTTCTGTAAGCTGACGGCGCACCTCAGACTTACCTGTAGGATCGCCAATACGAGCGGTAAAATCACCAATAATCAAAACAGCAGTATGACCAGCATCTTGAAACGATCGCAGTTTCCGTACTGGTATGCTATGACCAAGATGAATATCAGATCCTGTGGGGTCAATTCCCAGTTTGATCCTTAAAGGTCGGTTCGTAGTTAACAGGCGTTTCTCTAAACTTTCAGTTTCACTATCAGCATCAGTTGGTTGGGGGAAAACTTCCACCACGCCACGATGCAGCCAAAAAAAATTTTCTTTCATACTCACAGATTCACCATTAACTATGTTTTGTACTCTATAGGAAGGCTGGTTGGTGATACTCATAGGCAATATGTCCGCAGTTTAATCTACCGAATTAATATAATGGCAAAAAATTAACCGCCTAGCTTCATTGAATAAATTACAGTTATATTTACAAGTGAGGAAGTAAGAAAGCCGTGTCGTCTTCTAGGACTTTGACAAATAAGCAACCGCAAGGTCACGCTTCATCAGGTTTTGAGTTTTTCAAAGGAGTAGGCCAAATAACTGGCGGTACTCTACTGTCAATCACCATGCTCGCCAGCTCCATTGTAGCCGGGGGGCTAGTTGGTCTGGCTGTTAGTTTCCGTAACTTACCAGATGTCAGACAGATGCGTAACTTTTTTCCCTCGGAAACAAGTTATATCTATGACATTAATGGTAAACTACTAGCTAGTCTTCACGGAGAAGCTAACCGGGAGGTGATTCCCCTAAATAGAATTTCCCCGCACCTTAAACGGGCAGTGCTAGCCAGTGAAGATAGTCATTTTTACGATCACCACGGTATCAATCCCAGTGGTGTGGGACGTGCTTTGGTAACGAACTTGCTAGCAGGTGGTGTGCGCGAAGGAGGCTCTACTATCACCATGCAGCTGGTAAAAAATTTGTTTTTATCTCACAGGCGTGCTTTTACCCGGAAGTTAGCTGAAGCAGTACTAGCAATTAGGTTAGAGCAAATCCTCAAGAAAGAAGAAATTCTAGAAATGTACCTCAATCAGGTTTATTGGGGTCATAATAACTATGGTGTACAAACAGCAGCACGCAGTTACTTTAACAAGTCAGCAGAAATTTTAAACTTGGCTGAGTCAGCCATGATGGCGGGATTAATTCAAGCACCAGAAGAATTTAGCCCCTTTGCGAATATGGAACTGGCAAAACGCAAACAAAGAGAAGTTTTGGGGCGGATGCTCGATTTGAACTGGATTAGCCAGGATGAATATGATCAGGCTCTCAACCAAGAACTTAAGTTTGGCAAAATTCGCTCTTTCCAAGGTAGCGCTTTACCTTATATTACTAATACTGTGTCTCGGGAGTTAGTTCAAAAATTTGGGCGTGACGCACTGATAAAAGGTGGAATGCGTGTGCAAACCACTGTTGATGCTGATTTCCAAATTATGGCAGAACAAACTGTCAGCAACTGGCATCAAAAATTGAACAGTCAGGGGTTAAGGGGTAATCAAATTGCTCTGGTAGCTATTGACCCCCGGACGCAGTTTGTTAAGGCTCTAGTAGGGGGTGTAAATTCCCGAACTAGTGAATTTAACCGTGCAACCCAAGCCCAGCGTCAACCAGGTTCTGCTTTTAAACCACTAGTATTCTATGCCGCTTTTGCCACTGGTAAGTATACACCAGATACCATAGTGCAAGATACACCAGTTAGTTATCGAGATGGTAGCGGTTGGTACAGTCCCAGAAACTATGATGGTGGCTTTCAAGGTGGAATGACAATACGTTCCGCCCTAGCCCAGTCTCGTAATATTCCCGTGATCAGGGTGGGTATGTCTATAGGCATGAATAAAGTTGTAGAAGTCTCCCGTACCTTGGGCATCAATAGTCCCATGAAACCTGTGACTTCTTTACCCCTAGGAGCTATAGGCATAACACCTCTGGAACTAGCGAGTGCTTACGCTACCTTTGCCAATTATGGCTGGAAGTCGCCACCGACGATTATGGCCCGTGTCACCGATAGTAGTGGCAATATCTTGTTAGATAATACACCCAAACCACGGTTAGTTCTCGACCCATGGGCATCAGCAGCCACCATTGATGTTATGCGTTCAGTAGTAACTAACGGCACTGGTAGAGCTGCGGATATAGGTCGTCCTAGTGCTGGTAAGACAGGAACAACTTCATCTGAAAGGGATATTTGGTATGTCGGGACTGTACCACAGTTAACAACTGCTGTCTGGGTGGGTAGAGACGATAACAGACCATTATCTAGAGGTGCAACCGGTGGCGGTATGGTGGCTCCTATCTGGAAAGATTTTATGGAACAAGCCCTCAAAGGTGTACCTTCACAGAACTTTAAGCCACCTTCCCAGTTTGAGCAACCTAAACCATAAATAATTAGTGCAATTTTAGTTTTTTGAAAAAAACTAAAATTGCACCAAGAAATTTAAATTCACTACTGCTGTTTTTCTAGTTCGGTTTTCATACGCTCTAGGGTCAGATGCATTTGCTCAAACATCTGCTGGGGAGTTACGCCAAATTGACCTAGCTGAGTTTTGAGTTGCTGCACAGTCATCTGCGCCATAAAATCCTCTGACAGCTCGAATCGCTTCATAAAGACGCGATAGCGATCCATCATAGCTTCCATTTGCTCGATGAATAGCTTTTTGCCCTCACGATCAAACTTGCCGTAGTTGCTGCCAAGTTTGATTAGTGCTTGATAATCCTCAAACAGCTGTTTTGCTTCCTGCTGAACTATATCAGAGTCAAAGAATCCCATTTTGCTTGTATTAAACTGAGTGTTGAGACTCAGTAGCTTATATTTTTGCCTCTATCATTATCTTAGTCTAGGGAATTCAGATAGAAAAGTAGTTTCGGCTTAAGTACGGTTTTTTACCGGAATTTCAACACTTGACTATGTGGTACCAGGGGACTGGGACTTATGGGGCAAGATGGGCATTTCTTAATCACCGATAAAATCTAACATGATGCGCTGATGTATACCCCCTAAAACTCTTACTTCATCGGCTATTGGCGAATAACACTGACCTTGGCGAATATCTTCAGGTGTTAATAATCTCATGTCCCAGCCTTCGTTTAAAACTAGTTGATTCAATTCGACTAAGAGTGGTGCATGAAACACATGACGAACCACAGTATCATCTACATAACAGCGGAATGCAAAAAATTTTGGCAGACTGTAGCCGATTTCTTCCATTACTTCTCGCTGGAGTGCTGCATCTGGCGTTTCGCCATCTTCCAGATGACCACCGAATAGCCCCCAGTAACCAGGGTAGAGAATACCAGGGATATTATCTCGCAGTTGCATGAGGAATTTATCTTGTTGATAAAGAATTGCGATCGCTACATGAACTGGTTGCTTAATCATGGATTTTTCTGGGTAATTCCTCGGAATTATCTTAACTTTCCGATACTTTTTTGCTACATTTCACTAACAAATACACTCTTTAAGAGAGGGCGTATCAACCAATGCACGTAGGAAAATCCCCCGCGCACCATTTATGTCCCGGCTCATTACCCGCCCGTCAGATGGAGACTTAACGAATTTAGCACCACCAAGGTTGGGGA
>NZ_JAQMUH010000100.1:0-7745 GCF_028331025.1 Anabaenopsis arnoldii
AAATCAAGCATAATTTGCTGTCTAATTATTTAATACAGCAACTCAAACGCCCAAGTATTCCTATGTGCTTGGTTTAATTGAAATTGTCCCGTGGCGCGGCTCCCTCCGCTCCCTATTTGTGCCAGTTGCGTAAGTCCTGAACTAGAAGTAATTGAAGAAAATAAAGATAAACAAGGTAATGTGATTTCTGTTAAAGTTAAAGCTACTCGGTATTTAGAAAGTGATGTAGCTTGGATTAAACGAATTTTAACCGATGCCATTGGCAATAAAAGTAATATTTTGGTATTTAATGATGAAGCCCATCATGCTTATAGAATTGTCCCAGATCAAAAGGACAATGATGGGGAAGATGAAGCGGTTGAATATGAAGATAAAGAAGCCACTATTTGGGTTGAAGGTTTAGACCGTATTCATAAATATCGGGGGATTAATTTTTGTGTAGATTTATCTGCTACACCTTATTATCTCAAATCCGCTCGCCAAGATGGTAATAAACCATTTCCATGGGTAGTCAGTGATTTTAGTTTAATGGATGCTATTGAGTCCGGCCTAGTTAAAATTCCTCAATTACCCATTAGAGATACTACAGGAGCAGAAGTTTCAGATTTAGCATATTTCAACATCTGGAAATGGATTATGCAAAAAATAACCACATCAGAACGTGAGAAGAAAGGCGCAGATCCTAAAGCCGAAGCAGTTTTAAAATATGCTCAACATCCTATGGCAATTTTAGCGGGACAATGGGAAGAAATACGCCAAGAATGGGCAGAAAGTGACGACCCTAGACCCCCTGTCTTTATTATTGTTTGCAAAAATACTAAAATAGCTAAGTGTATTTATGAATGGATAGCAGAGAATCAACAACCCGTTAACGTTTCACCCTGTAGGATTGAATCTTTAAGGAATACAGATACACAAATTAATACAATTCGTGTTGATTCTAAGGTGGTTGAAGAACTAGACTCTGGTAATACCAAATCTGATGAATCTAAATGGATGCGGTTTACCTTAGATACCATTGGTAAAATAGCATGGCCAAAGGACAGTCAAGGTAGAAACATTTATCCAGAAAATTTCCCAGAATTAGCTACTAAATTAAACCGTCCTCTACATCCGCCAGGTCGTGATATTCGTTGCATCATCTCAGTAGGTATGCTCACGGAAGGATGGGATACTAACACAGTAACTCATGTGATTGGGATTCGTCCTTTTATGTCCCAACTTCTCTGTGAACAAGTAGTTGGGAGAGCATTAAGAAGACGTAACTATGATTTAACTGAGGATAACAAATTCGCTGAAGAAACAGCAAAAATATTTGGCGTCCCCTTTGAAGTCATTCCTTTTAAAGAAAACCCATTAGGCGCAAAGCGAAAACCAGAAAAACGTCACCACGTTTATGCAATAGCTAGTAAGTCACAGTACAGAATCGAATTTCCTAAAGTCAAAGGTTACACCCAAGCTATTCGCAATCAGGTAACTGTAGATTGGGATGTAATCGCCAAGCTGGAAATTAACCCATTTAAGATAGCGCCAGAAGTACAAGTTAAAGCCAATATTCCCAACAATCAAGGGAGATCAAGTTTAACCGGACCAGGGAAACTTCAAGGTATGAACCTCAACCCATACCGCAAAGATAAAAGGTTACAAGAATTAGTCTTTGATTTAGCTAGAGATTTAAGTGTAACCTACGCCAAGTCAGATAAATGTGAAGCTCCTCCCCATATACTATTTCCCCAATTACGGAGAATTTGCGATCGCTACATATCGGAAAAAGTAGAACTGGTTCCCCCAGCAGATAAATTAGATGTTTTTGTTTCTCCTTACTATGGTTGGTTAATAGAGAAATTAACAGAAGCTATTCATCCCGACACCACAGCAGGGGAAGCTCCGGAGGTTCCAATTTATGAAGCACATCGGGGGAATGGTTCAACAGATGATGTTAACTTCTGGACAAGTAAACCAGTGCGAGAGGTAATTAACTCTCATATTAACTATGTTGTTGCAGATACTTGGCAATGGGAACAAACAGCAGCATATATTATCGATACCCATCCCGCTGTAGGGGCTTTTGTCAAAAACGCCAGCTTAGGCTTTGCAATTCCCTATTTTGATAATGGAGAAGACCACGATTATATTCCCGACTTCATCATCAGGTTTAAAACACCAACATTGAGTTATTTTATTCTGGAAACAAAAGGATGGGACCCACTGCGAGATGTTAAGAAAGCAGCAGCGATGAGATGGTGTCATGCTGTTAATGCCGATGGTAAATATGGTTATTGGCAGTATGCTATGACTGGATTAAACAATGTAAAACAGTTGATTGATGAAGCTGTTGCAAATGTATCTGCACAAGCTAGCTAAGATGTATTTTCTTTTTAGAGAACAGGGAACGGGGAACGGGGGGTAAAACAATATTTGATACACTGAATATAAGATGTTATCTGCGATACCACTGCTTTAATTTACAGGGGTGTGGGTGATCAGGTTAACAAAGTTTTATCAAGAAAATGTTGCATTTTATCCTAGAAGAGTTACTATTAATATAGTGCAAGGAGTGGTACCAATTCGCTCAAGGTTTGTTCCAAGTAATCCTGGAAATGCTCGGCTTACAGTAGCATTGCAGTCTTTTAGTTAGGTATCAAACAAGTCGAATGGTATTAACTTTGACAAAAAGGCAACTGCTAGCAGTTGCCTTTTTGTGTGTAAAAAATTTAGGCAAAACTTTCCTGGTCCCTTGTCAGTTAGCCTTGGTCTCCAGTATTTTAAACTGATATAAAAACTATGACTGGTAAATTAATTATATTTGAAGGAGTAGAAGGCTGCGGCAAAACTAGCCAGATGCAGCTTTGCGCCCAATGGTTGGAGAGTCTGGGTATTCCTGTACTCATGACTCGTGAACCGGGGGGAACCGAGTTAGGCCTACATCTGCGCCGGATTTTACTCAAAAACCCAGAAAATCTACCCATCTCTCAGGTAACTGAATTATTATTATATGCCGCCGATCGCTCCCAACACGTTGCACAAGAACTTAAACCACATCTAGCAGCAGGAAAATATATACTGTGCGATCGCTACACCCACTCTACCACTGCCTACCAAGGTTATGGTCGGGGTTTAAACATCAACTTAATTAATCAACTCAACCATATTGCCACAGATGGTTTAGTAAGTGACTTAACCATCTGGCTAGATGTTGATGTGGAAGTGGGACTAGCTCGTAAACAAGCAGCAACGGGGGGACTAGACCGCATTGAGCAAGAAACAATAGCCTTTCATCAGCGTGTTCAGCAAGGATACGCAGATTTAGCCGCACTCTATCCCTCTGAAATTGTCCGGGTAGATGGTAGTTTAACCCCAGAAGCAGTGCAACAAGTAATTCAGAAAATATTACACCAAAGGCTGCAACTGTTAAATTGCACTTAACAAGGCTGTAACTGTGTTAATAAAAGGACAATTTCATCTATGGATTGGCGGACAACTCTAGCCGGTTGTTCATAATGATTGACAATAATACTAAAAGCCAAAGGCTGATAATTCGGACTATTCACATATCCTGATAGGGACACCACCCCAGTCATTGTACCTGTTTTTGCCTGGACAATTCCCACAGCGGGAGTGTCCCGCAGGCGATTTCTTAAAGTACCGCTCACCCCCGCTACAGGTAGGGAAGCGCGAAATATTCCTGCTAGTGGTGATTTGTCCATGGCCTGTAAAGTCTGCACCAAGGCTTGGGGACTAATTAAGTTTTTGCGCGATAATCCAGAAGCATCTACTAGTATATAACTACTAGGGTCTACTCCTAACTGAGTTAAACTATTCTTGACAACTGTTAAACCTGCATCGGCCGTAGTTTGATTATTTTCTCCCGGTTGTTTAATTGCTAAAGACCTGAGTAACGCTTCAGCATACAAGTTATTACTATTGACATTTGTCTCTATTAATAGTTCAGACAAGGGGGGAGACTCCACTGCTGCTAGTTCCTTTTGGTTTTGACTACCAGTACCGTGAGATATATCTTGTACAAAAATTCCTTCCTTAACCAAAGTCTGGCGGAAGTGACGCAGGAAATGCTCGACGGGATTAAAAACTGCGATCGCCCTGATGTTAGGGGTGGAATTTACAGCCATCTGTCCTTGAATGTGCAATACTGGACCGTGTAAGCTGCGGCTGACTCTGAGAAATCCCGATTCATTTTTTTGAGTAGTCACAGAATTATTTTCTACTCGCCACATAAATGCATCCGCTGGTTCATTCCACTTCAGTTGTAATGGTTTACCGACGGTTTGGGGCGAAACTTGAAATACAGAAGCATTTTGATTGAGAATTAAACTGCTGACTGGTGCGCCATAATCAGCTGCTAAGTCTTCCCATTCCCAACTGGGATTGACAATATCCCCTTGAAAATAACTATCATCAGCAATCAACTGGTTGACTTGAGTAATACCCTGCTGGCGTAACTGCTGGGCTAATTTCTGCAACTGCGGAATCTTTAAACTGGGGTCTCCCCTACCGAAGACACGCAAAACACCCTCCCCATCTTGATAAACGGAGGTACGAATACGAAAATTACCACCTAACTCTTGTAATGCGGCCGCTGTTATCAGTAATTTGGTGTTGGAGGCCGGGGTAAAGTATTTCTCACCATCTCGCTGATAAAGTGTTTGTTGATCAGCCATATTTTTCACGATAATTCCCCACCGCACCCGGCTAAATTCAGGCCTGTTGGTTATGGTTTCTACCTCTGACTGGAGTTGGGTAGAACAAATTGTTTTCCCCGTGGGTGTGGTTGGTGCTTGTATCTGTGCTGTCGCTGTTTGGGGGGTGATGGCAATTTGGCTACTCAGAAATAACAGCAGCAAGCCAATGGTAATTTTTTTAGACATAAATGTAATTTGTAATTCTTAAGTTTCTGTGACAAAAAAGCAGAGGATTGGTTCCTCTGCGTATAAATACCGTTAATTTTCCCTTTCCCCTAATATTAGGTTATCTGGATCGTCAAACCTCTGTAGTGCAGTCCTGCTCCTTATAATTTGGTTCCACATTCGGAGCAAAAATTATGAGTGGGGTGATTTGTTGTCCCGCAATTGCTACAAGTAATTGGTTCTACTCTGGCTTTGGCTGGTTGCATAGGTAAACCAATCATTTGAGCGTTGCTTTTCCCAGGAGCTACCATGGGGTAGCAGTTTTCATCTTTGGTGACTTGGACATCAACCACCACCGGGCCATCATGTGCCAGCATTTCGGCGATCGCATCTTTTAATTGATCACGACTACGAATTACCATGCCCTTAATCCCATAGGCTTTTGTCAAATACTCAATATCCGGCATTCCTACTTCCATATTAGAGCATGAGTAGCGCTCACCATAAAAGGCTTGTTGCCACTGGCGCACCATTCCCTGCCAACCGTTATTTAAAATAACTGTCTTGACATTAATCCCGTATTGTGCTAGCGTCCCCAGTTCTTGTAAACACATCTGAAAACTAGCATCACCACTAATACAGATAACTTCCTCATCTGGAAATGCGACCTTTGCACCCATAGCCGCAGGGACTCCAAAACCCATAGTTCCCAACCCCGCGCTAGAAATCCAGCGTCTGGGTCCATTCTTGAGGAATTGCGCCGCCCACATTTGATGTTGACCTACATCTGTAGTGTAAAAAGCGTTGGGGGCTTGGCGACCAACTTCTACAATTACCTCTTGAGGAGAAAGGCTGTCGGGATACTGAGGTACTTGTAAGGGGTAGTCTTGTCGCCAACGGTTAATTAAATTTAACCATTCTTGGTTTTTATGTGGTATTTGCTTGATTCCCCCTTCCTGACAGCGACGCAACAGGTCTACCAACACATGGCGCACATCCCCCACGATTGGCACTTCCGGGACTCTATTTTTACCTACTTCTGCCGGGTCGATGTCGATGTGAATTACTTTGGCATGGGAAGCAAATTCATCCAACTTACCTGTAACACGGTCGTCAAATCTAGCACCAACGCAGATTAATAAATCGCAATCTGTCACTGCAAAGTTAGCGTAAGCTGTACCGTGCATCCCTAACATTCCCACAGACAGGGGATGATGTTCATCGAATGCACCGATACCCATTAAGGTTGTAGTCACCGGGATATTAAATAGTTCGGCTAGTTCCTTAACTTCTGCGTGTGCGTTAGATGCGATCGCCCCACCACCCACATATAATAAAGGGCGGTGACTGTTACGAATTAACTGAATTGCGGCGTTGATTTGTCTGGGATTCCCCTTAACCGTAGGACGATAGCCGCGTAATTTCAGACTTCCCGGTTCCACTGGTACATAGTCACATTCTTCTAAAGCCACATCTTTAGGCACATCAATCAAAACAGGACCCGGTCGTCCCGTGCTAGCGATGTGGAACGCTTCCGCCACAATTCGCGCCATGTTTTTCGGGTCACGCACTACATAGGAGTGTTTGACTATTGGTAGGGTAATTCCATAAATATCGGTTTCTTGAAATGCATCCGTACCAATAGCAGCCCGTGGCACTTGTCCTGTAACTACAATCATGGGAATCGAGTCCATATAGGCTGTAGCAATGCCTGTGACTAAATTCGTTGCCCCAGGTCCAGAAGTGCCAAAGCATACTCCCACCTTTCCAGTAGCACGGGCATAGCCATCGGCAGCGTGGGCGGCACCTTGTTCGTGTCGTACTAAAATGTGCTTAATAGCACCAGTGGATTCTACTTTGTAAAGGTCATCGTAAATTGGGAGGATTGCCCCACCAGGATAACCAAAAATGTATTCAACTTCATGGCGCAAAAGACTGTCAAGCAGTGCAAAACCACCAGTTACACGCTTGGGCGCGACGACTGGCGATTGACCAGACTGATTGTGATTTTCGGTTTGTGGGAGACTAGTTAAGGATGGCAAGCGCACGGTCACGGTCAAACCTCAGACGATAGCTAAGTTAACGCGTAAATTCTGTATTTAGTATTCCATTTTAATGTAAAACTTGAATTTAAACTGTCCAGAAAAAGATAAAGTTTGACATATAGCAAGAATTCCTGACATTAAACCACCGGTGAACACCACTTTTAACTAAAAATATCATAAAATATCATAGCCATATATTACCCATGTCCTTTGACAATCTCTGCAAGCTACTATCAGAAAAACACCCCCAAAGGTTCGCCAGTTGGGTATTAGGGACACCGCAAGGGGATGTCACAATTCTCAAAACCGAATTAAGCATAGAACCCATCCGCGCCGATTATGTCACCTTTTTACAACTGCAAGGCAGGATTCTACATTTAGAATTTCAAACCAAATTAGAATCCACACCACCCCTACCACTGCGAATGTTAGACTATTGGGTAAGGTTGTATCGCTTGTATCGTTTACCAGTGACACAAGTAGTAGTATTACTGCTTCCTCCCCTGGATGAGGGAGAAATCACTACAGCCTTTAACGTGGAAACTACCCGTCATGAATATCGTCTAATTCGGATGTGGGAACAAAACCCAGAAATCTTTCTCCAAGACCCTGCATTGTTACCACTAGCACCATTAACAGCGACCACCCAACCCCAAACCTTGCTGACAGAAATTGTCTCACGAATTAACGCACTGGAGACAACCCAGCGCCCTGAAATTTCGGCTTACACCCAAATTTTAGCCGGGTTAAAATTTAAGAAGGATTTAATTAGAAGACTATTTCGGGAGGGTATGATGCGGGAGTCAGTAATTTACCAAGAAATTCTCGAAGAAGG
>NZ_JAQMUH010000101.1:0-3973 GCF_028331025.1 Anabaenopsis arnoldii
AGTGGGGACACCACTATCAAACTCTGTGACTACCTGAGAATATTTTGGACAGAAGTCGGGGATGTATAACCTCAACCGGCACATAATCGGGCGATCGCTATTGTGGAGATGATGGGGGGCGATCGCTATTGTGGAGATGATGGGGGGCGATCGCTATTGTGGAGATGATAGAGGGCGATCGCTATTGTGGAGATGATGGGGGGCGATCGCTATTGTGGAGATGATAGAGAGCGATCGCTATTGTGGAGAGTATAGAGGGCGATCGCTATTGTGGAGAGTATGGGGGGCGATCGCTTGTTCAATTACCGTTGCTGGAATAGCCATCTCGATTGCTTTGAGCAAGTCACCATTTTGTATATCGGGACACACCAACGAAAAATCTCTCAGATGCACCACAGTTAATTTCCATTCTTGGGAACAATGCTTAATTTACATGAATTTGAGGCTTAACTGAACCTTATTCAGACCAGTTTGATTGTTTACGAGATACCATTGAGGATGTCTTGCATTTTGCGTCCTAACCTCCTTGGCGATTGCTATAGTACCCTGGAAGGAAGCCAAGAAATATTGGCAAGAACTCACATGATCCGCACTATTCCAACCAAAGAATCTCTCACTGTAGAGTTTAAAAGCGATCGCTCTCGCCTACCTGACCGAGAACTGATTGAAACTGTAGTCTGTCTTGCTAATACCGATGGTGGTGAAATTTACCTGGGTGTTGAAGATAATGGACAAGTGACTGGTTTACATCCCCAGCATCAAAACTTATCTACCCTAGCAGCCATGATTGCTAACCGCACCAATCCGCCAGTGAGTGTGCGCGTTACAGCACTGCAAGAAGAAGGCCAAACCATTGCTCAAATTGAAGTCCCAAAATCTCTGCGTCTAGTTGCTACTTCCGATGGTCTTTTACAGCGTCGCCGCCTTCAAGCTGAAGGGACTCCCCAATGCGTCCCCTTCTATCCCCATGAATTTGCCAGCCGTCAATCAGATTTAGGTTCTTTAGATTACTCATCTTTACCAGTAAACGGAGCCACTACAGCCGACTTTGACCCCCTAGAACGGGAACGCCTGCGCCAACTGATTGAACGATATGGTGGCGATCGCACTCTGTTATCTCTGAGTGATGAAGAACTAGATGGTGCTTTGGGATTTGTACGTTCTCGTCATGGAGATCGCATCCCGACAATTACGGGATTGCTGATTTTGGGGAGAGAAGCAGCACTACGAGAATTTATACCAACTCACGAAGTTGCCTTTCAAGTTTTAGAAGGAACTCAAGTGCGAGTTAATGATTTTTACCGCACCCCGATGTTGAAACTATTTGAGCGAATTATGGAACAGTTGGAAGTGCGTGTGGAAGAAGATGAAATTCAAATTGGTTTATTTCGCGTACCAGTTCCTAACTACGACCGACGCGCATTTCGTGAGGCTTTTGTGAATTCCTTAATTCATCGGGACTATACCAGAATGGGAGCAGTTCACGTTCGTTGGGAAGATTACGGCATTGTCATCAGTAACCCTGGTGGATTTGTTGAAGGTGTAACCTTAGATAATTTGTTAGTTGTAGAACCAAGACCCAGAAATCCTTTCCTAGCCGATGCTATCAAACGCATAGGACTTGCTGAACGTACTGGACGCGGTGTTGACTTAATTTACCAAGGCTTACTGCGCTACGGAAGACCCGCACCCGACTATCAACGTAGTGACGCATACTCAGTAGTTGTGCGACTTCCTGGTGGAGAAGCCGATTTACCACTTTTGCGGGTAGTAATTGAAGAAGAAAACCGCAGACAAAGTCCTCTACCAGTTGAATCTCTCATTGCTTTGGCTCAATTGCGACAAGAAAGACGCATAGATACCACTACCCTAGCTCAAGCCATTCAACGTAATGAACAGATTGCCCGCAGTGTCTTAGAAAGATTAGTTGAGGCGGGTTTAGTTGAAGCCCACGGTATCAAAAAAGGGCGTACCTACACGTTAAGTCCTCAAGTGTATCGAGAATTAGGACAGTCAGCTGATTATGTCCGACAGGTCGGCTTCGATTCCATACAGCAAGAACAAATGGTTATCAGTTATGTCAATACTCACGGCAAAATCACCAGACAAGAAACAATGGAATTGTGCCGGATTAGTAAAGACCAAGCGACTCGCTTATTACGTCAACTAGCTGATGCGAACCAATTAAAATTAGTTGGTCAACGCAGAGGCGCACATTATGTGCTGCCATAGCGCGGAAATAAGCACCGCGCATTTTAAAATAAGCGTTGCGTATTTTTAGCGCATTTTCGGAAATAAAATTAATATGTCTATTGTTACTGATTACTCATTCCCCTTTGAGAACAGATATATAGGTTTGCTGGTATAAAGACTAACAGGTAAAACCAAGCCTCAACCTACTTGATTTTTAATTTTTATCGTTTTTTACTTTAATTTCTTTTACACTCAGTATCACTGAGTTATTTTGTGCTTTTAGTAACTTCTCATAATGCCATAGTACATAATTTAACTTAAAAAAATTAAGGCACAATTTCAATTACATATAAGTCATAAGTTTATCTATTTCTACGTAACCGGTTAAATAATCCCCCGACCATAAAAGGTAAAATTTATGCACTTTTCAGCATTAACTAGCGTCGTAGCCTTATCAATACTGATATTTACTCTCATGGCTATTTCTACTTTGAGTCAAACTAGACTCAATCAAATCAGCTTTAGATTTGAAAAACGGGGAAGATATCAGAGGATCATTCCTTGGGAATCTGACTCTTTCCCCAAAACTCTTTGGACACCCCAAAGAGTTCTTGAAATAGTGAGTCAAAGATTCCAAAAATTTCACACTAAAGGTCGCCTTAATCCTGATTTAGCTGTAACTTACATCAATCGTGGTTTTGTTTACTATGACCAAAAAAAATGGGATTTAGCTCTGGTTTATTTCACTAAAGCCATTGCCTTAAATCCTGATTATGCTTATGCTTACTACAGTCGCGGTAATGTTTACTATAACCAAAAAAAATGGGATTTAGCTCTGGCTGATTATAATAAAGCCATTGCCATAGCCATTGGCATTAATCCCGATTTAGCTGATACTTATATAGGTTGCGATAATTTTTACTATGACCAGAAACAACAGGATTTAGCTCTGGCTGATTATAATAAAATCATTGGCTTTAATCCCGATTTAGCTGATCCTTACATAGGTTGCGGTAATGTTTACTATAACCAAAAAAAATGGGATTTAGCACTGTCGGCTTACACCAAAGCCATTACCATTGATCCTGATTATGCTCAAGCCTACTATAGTCGCGGTCTTGTTTACCATCAGCTAGGAGACATCAACAAAGCCAGGGAAAACTTGCTAAGAGCAGCGCAATTATACCTCGATGAAGGTAGTACCGCTGATTATCAACAAGTAATTAGAATTTTAAACTCACTCTAAAAGCTAGGGGTTAAAATCCTGTCTTCAGGCTTAAGTATTACCCCCATAAAAAATAAGTCTTATATTTGTGATTACGAAATAATCGGGCGATCGCCTCTGGATTGTGGAGATGATGGAGGGCGATCGCTATTGTGGAGATGATGGGGGGCGATCGCTTGATTTTGACTGAGTATTTTAACTGGGTTAATTCTGTAGGATTCAGCCCGAATGGTCAAACCCTCCCTAGTGGGAGTGATGACAAGGGTATCAAACTGTGGCGATTATGGTACTAGTGAATCAAATTTCATCTACAATCGGGGTCATTTTGAGCCAAAAAAATGGGCTTTAGCTGTGGCTGATTACATCCAAGCTATTGCCATTAATCCTAATTACTTTTTATTTTACAGCGATCGCAGTCTTTTTGACAATTACTTAACAAATCTTCACAAACCCAGGGAGAACCTGTAACCACACCTAGGAAACCACATCCCCTTTATTTTTGTGTGTAGGATTCAGGCCGAATGGTCAAACCCTCCCTAGTGGGAGTGATGACAA
>NZ_JAQMUH010000102.1:0-8279 GCF_028331025.1 Anabaenopsis arnoldii
AGTTAAAGGCGATAGCGAAGCGCTGCTGCAAGCAGATCGCTCTGACGGTATCTGGGAGGGGGTGCAAGATCCCGGACTTGTCTCGCAAATATTTAATAAGTCCCTAGGTTATGGAAGAAGTCGGGGATCTGTGGGGCGATAGCGAAGCGCTGCTGCAAGCAGATCGCCACCCAGAGGAACCGGGGGTTAGAAACCCCGGTCTGAAAGCTAAAGTCAGATAAATCTGACTAGAAAATCATGTGTTTGATTATCTTGAGAGCAGTTAAAGGCGATAGCGAAGCGCTGCTGCAAGCAGATCGCTCTGACGGTATCTGGGAGGGGGTGCAAGATCCCGGACTTGTCTCGCAAATATTTAATAAGTCCCTAGGTTATGGAAGAAGTCGGGGGATCTGTTACATATATCTGGTTAATTGGACTCGATAACGCTCTTTTTTGGTTACAGCAATTTCCCCTACTTCTAAACGTCCCTTACCGCGAATAGCGATTAAGTCCCCTGATTTCACCTGAGAACTAGCTTGATTAACGTCTTTCCAATTAACGCGGACATCACCACTCTCAATAAAAGTGACCATTTTACTGCGGGACATTCCAAAACCAGCGGAGGCGATCGCATCTAATCGCAGGGAAGCTTCGACGCTAGTTAGTTCTTTCTTTTTAGGTTCCCTAACTTTTAACTCCGTGAGATCAATCACTTGAGTTTTCACCGGAACCGAGCGCACCTGTTGCAGATTCATTTGTAAAAATTCTGCCAACTCTGGTATAACAATTGCTTGGGCTCCCCGTTCTCCGAGTACGATAATATCCCCGGTTTTTTCCCGGACTATACCGGTTCCCAACATTGCGCCTAAAAAGTCCCGGTGGGTAGCGGTATCAAACAGAAAATTACCAGCAATTTCTAAAGCTACAAGGTCAACTTGAGATTGATCTAAAGGAAGTTCTGAGCGAGCGATCGCCATTCTTTGGCGTTCTGCTTGGGGATAACCTCCCCACCCTACTAATTGTACATCTGTTAACCGACTAAATACCCGGTTAATTTCTGCCAATTCTGGCGGTGACAAAAAATCAGTTAAAACCACTTCCCAAGTTTTAATAGCTTGTTCAGCCTGATCAATCACACGGGCGATAGTATCACGATTTTCTACACCCTTTAACAGTTCTTCTCTGGGTAACATGATGTGAATGGTAAAATTTATGGTAAGATTTCAAATCTTTTTGTTGGAAAATTTTGCATAGTTAATTTCTAAGTGCCAGATGTATCAGCATACCCCTGGATATTTTCCGGGTCAAATTTCCGTAAAATCCTGGTTGCTTGGCGGCTAATAGCCTCAGACACCTGAGCCACAACTATGTATTTACCCATATCTAAACGATTGCGGTAGGGTAAAGCATCACCACTGAGGAGTAACCCAACACCACCACCGACAAACACGCTACCCATAGCGCCACCCACAGCGCCTAACAGTCCCCCAAGGACGTGGTTACCAATTTCCCCGGCCCAAGGGAAAGTATCTAAACCTGTAATTAAACTAAAGGTAAAACCTGCAAAAAAACCAAATGGTATTAACCAGTATGACATCAGCCTAGCTTGCTTTTGCGCTTGCTCTTTGGGGTCAACCAAGCCAAACTCATCAGCGGTTTTATAACCCCTACCCAGAATAGTGCTTTGTATACCTTCTGCTTCTAGAGCTAAGTAAGCGGCTTCGGCTTGAATGCGGTCTGGTAATACAGCAATAAGGTAATTCATGGAAGCAATAATAATGGTTTGATAAAAGTTCTTATGTTCTAATTATAGAGTATCAGTGCTGCCACAATTAAGCTCCTAAGTTGAGAGATTCAGGACATATTACCATTATTCCATTGTGGCGGGGTTGGTGTATCCATAGGGGCGCAAAAATCTGTGACACCTTGCTTGAGAACATATATCAGAACTGGTGTAGCCAAACTCTCAGGGAAACTGGGCATTTTTTTGAGACGTTCCATGATCCTGACCACAGAGCTACTTAACAAATCTTCGCGGTATTCCTGTTGACAAATTAGCGATCGCCATTTTCTGGCCATAGCATCTAACCACTCAGAGTTAGTGATTCCTGGTTCTTGTCCTGCTCGGATAGCCAAGCTCATCGCTGCATCTTCTAAGTCTCCATCACAATCTTCAATCAAGTCTAGGGCTTCCATCGCACTGGAATCATCAGCTAACTGAGAACGAAACAGGGCAATTTCTTGGGATGTAACTTTGGTCATAGAATATTGAAAGTCATTTAAAATCTAAATATAGCAATATCCAGCTATAATATTTGATTTTTTGTTCTTTACCAACCCTAATCAATTTAACTGTTGCTCTTTTCCCGACGTGCTTGCAAATTCATCATCATCTGTGCGTAAATCTCCCGATTGATTGGGTAAAAATAGATCAGAAACAAGCCAGAAATCAAGAAAATTGTTGGTAGTGGACCTACGGCGAAGCGGATGGCTAATAATGCTGAGTCTGGTTGTATGGGTAGGGTGGTTTCTCCGGGTATAGCTGCTTGAAAACCAGATGCTTCTAAGGCGTTACCCACTAAAAATATTCCCAGAGCTAAACCTAATTTTTGCAGTAACACCATAAAGCCATAAAAAATACCTTCTCTGCGTTGTCCTGTTTGCAGTTCATCTAACTCAATCACATCTGGAATTAGTGACCAGGGAATCAGATAAGCTGTGGATACCCCACAACCAGCCATGACGGCCATAAAATACATTAAACCTACCTGTCCGGGTTGTAAAAAGAATAAACCCCCTGCGGCTAATATCCATAAACTCATACCCAGAAAATAAACTACTTTTCTGCCGATTTTTTTACTCAAACCACCCCAGACAAATAACATGAGTAAAGCTGTTCCCTGGACTGCAATCATGGTGGTGGGAATATCGGAGTCTTTCAGACCCATGTAGTTGACGACGAAATAAGGTATGGTGGTGGCTGTGATTTGTACTGCTAGCCAAGAACAAAGATAAATCCCAATCACAAATAGATAGGGTCGATTATTAAAGACGATTTTTAGTTGTGCTAAGAAGGGTATAGATACGGGTTGTTGTCCTTGGTGGCGTTGATTTTCAAAAGCTAAGACGCGGTGACGGACTCCAAAAGCACATATATATAACCCGGAAACGGAAATTACCGCACACACTGCGGCTAAAATCAAGTATTGTTGTTCGCGATCGCTAATAGTAGAAAAAATAATTTGTGCTAGGAGCAAAGACAAAATACTACCACCAATAGAGAACCCGAAGCGAAAGCTATTCAAGGTAGTACGTTCATCATAATCTTGAGTCAGTTCCGGGGTCATTGCCGCATAGGGCAAACCAACAACGGTAAAAAATACTTGGGAGATTAACCCAATTACAACATAATACCAAAATAAAGGCCAAATATTAGTAGTGGGGTCTGTAGTAAAACGTGGTACAATCCACTGTAATAAAAAAATCATCCCAAAGGGAATAGCCCCATAGACTAACCAAGGGAGACGACGACCCCAGCGACGGGATTTAGTTCTGTCGGATAACACGCCGATCATGGGATCGTTGATGGCATCCCAAACTTTACCAATCATCAAAATACTACCAGCTAACCCGGCGGGAATCCCAGCAACATTGGTAAAAAAAACCAGGAGAAAAAATATAGAAATATTACCAGTAACTGCTGTCCCTAAATCTCCAGCGCCATAAGCTAGTTTAGTTTTCAGATCCAGTTTTTGATTTTCGGGGTTAATTGGGGCGGATTCATCAACAGAATCATTCATGCTCATACTAAAATATAAAATTTATACTTGATTTATACTTGCTTCAGTATCACCTAAACATCACCGCTTTTATGTCAGACCTTTACATTTCTTGGTCAGATTATTACCAAAAAATTGAACGCCTAGCGGCCCAAATTTATCAATCAGGTTGGGAATTTAACCAGATTGTTTGTCTTGCTAGGGGGGGACTGCGAGTGGGGGATATTATTTCCCGGATATATCAGCAGCCTTTGGCAATTTTAGCTACATCATCTTACAGTGGTTCTGGGAAGCAGGAAAGGGGTAATTTAACTCTGGCTCGTCATATAACGATGACTACGGAAAAATTAGGTTCCCAGATTCTCCTAGTTGATGACTTGGTAGATTCGGGAATCACCCTTGAGGAAACTATACCTTGGCTGAAGGAAACTAGTAATTTTAATGTTGTGGAAATTCGCACGGCTGTGATTTGGTATAAAGCCTGTTCTGGTTTCCAACCTGATTATTACGTTGATTATCTGCCCGATAACCCCTGGATTCATCAACCCTTTGAACATTATGAACATATGACACCGGCAGAAATAAACAGTAAAATTACTCAATTATTGGGTAATTTTTAGTATTAAATTATAGCCCCAGCTATCAAACCCAGGATGGCCCCAGTAGGGACTAATTGCCATGTGGGACGGCGGAAGCGGACTAGGGCAATTAAAGCTAAAATGGCGACTATCAACGCGAACACGGAGCGAACCGGGGTATCTTGAATTATGGCTGTTTTTGCCAGGGGAATGGCTGCAGCTGCGATCGCTCCTAGAACCGCAGGGGTTACCCCGCGCAAAAAGCTGCGAATCCAGGGGTTTTGACGAATGCGTACTAACAGGGGTGCAGCCCCCATAATGAATAGGAAGGATGGCGTAAAAATTGCTACACAAGAGATTAAAGCCCCCAAAGCCCCAGCCACCTTATAACCAATGAATGCGGCGGTAATGACTACAGGACCGGGAGTAAATTCGCCAATAGCAACACCGTCGATAAATTCCCTGGGGGTTAACCAATGAAATTGATTAACTACTTCTAACTCCAGGAGGGGGATAATTACTAACCCACCGCCAAAGATAAAACTACCCACCTTCAAGAAGAATATTGTTAGGGTTAAATAATACTCTTGAATCCGTTCTAGTCCCCAAAAGCTGGATAATGTTAGGGTCTTACTAGTTACCATTGCCATGGTGTGGGGTAACATCTGCATCAGGGGTACAAGGGGAACTAGCCAAATAGTGGAAGCGGGGGGGTAAATAACTAACCCTACCATCCCCGCTAACAAGAATTGCCACAATACATTGAGGGGAAATAGTACAGTAACCACAAAAACCGTGATGGCGATCGCAATACCTGGATAATCAGTAATAGCTCGTTTGGCTAACTTCCAGCAAAAGCCGAAAATAATCGCAATCACCACCGGGGTAATTCCCAGAAACAAATTTTCAATCTGTGGTATACCCTGAAACCGAAAATAAGCCCAAGACAGGATCAGGACAATCACAAAAGCGGGGAGAATAAAACAAATCCCCGCCACCAAAGCCCCCAAAATTCCCCCCCGCAGGTATCCGGTATAAATTCCCATCTGGGTAGAAGCCGGACCTGGTAACATTTCACAAACCGCGACCCCGGCTAAAAATTCCTCCTCGGTAAACCAACCCCGCTGCACCACAGACTCATCATGAATCATGGCAATATGAGCTTGGGGGCCACCAAAGCCAGTCAAACCAAGCTTGAGAAATAATTGAGCTAGTTCGAGCAACCGAGCCGATAACCTAGGCTGTGAGTCTATAGATTTATGATTACTTTCTTGATTCATGTCTGGTTAATCAGTAGGAGCAGATATCAATCAAAACAGCCACAGCCAAATGGGGAGAGTAACTAGTAGTAGTATACACCCCAGTGCTAAAGAAGTCACCGCCAGATCACGGTCAAGATTAAAAGTTTCGGCAATTATTAATGTGGCAAATGCTGGAGGCATAGCCATTTGTAGTAAAATTACTTGTGCGGCTTTACCAGTCACCCCCCAGAGTGGCAAGGTGCTACCAATCAATAAGGGAACAATTAACATTTTAATAGTTAAGCTGATACCCGCATCCGGTAGCCTGTGCCAAGAATTTAGGCGAGATAGCCTCATGCCAATTAACACTAAAGTTAAACTAACTACAATCCAACCTAATATTTCTAGGCTATATTCAAAAACGACCGGGAGGGTAACTTGGCGAAATAGCAAGCCAAAGGCGAAACTCCACAGAGCAGGATTCACGACAATTGACTGGGTAATTTGCCCGTAATTCCTGATATTACCGCCAAAATGAGATGCTAATACTATACCAAAGCCATAGGCCCCAAAAAGTGATCCCAACATATCGTAAAATAAAGCCCAGGCAAAGTATTCCTGACCTAATAATGCGAGAGTGATGGGGAAACCCAGGTAACCTGTGTTACCAACCATTGCAGCTAGGAGTAAACTACCTTGTGTTGATTTGTGGTGGATGTTTTTGGTCAAATAGGCTTGACCTTTCATCGCCCACCAAGCCAAAAATGCCCCTAAAAAAATGGCTAAGTGGGCGATAACCGGAGCAATCCAAATCTGTCCGGATAGGTCGGCTTTGCGGAGAAAAGCAATAATACTTATGGGGACTCCTACCCAAAATAGCCCTTGACCGACACGAGTAGGAACCGTAGGAGGTAGTTTGCGTCCCAGGATAAAACCTACTAGGACTAATCCCACCAGTTTAAAGTATAGTTCTAGGAGGTTACCCAAAATTGCGCCCTGGAATAATAGATATGAATGGTACTGAAGATGTTTATCTCCCCAGTCTACAATTTTTGATAAATATTGCACAAAAACAGGAGATGTCTCTTGAGTAAAGCCCGGTTTTCTAAACAAGCCCATCAGTTATCAGGCGACCCTAGTGAAGATATTCCCGTGGCTTTACGGGATGTCCCTGAGAGTACAGCCAAACCGCCTGTGCAAAATCTAGTTTTGGTGATGGGGGGACTCGCAGGGTTTATTCTAGTGGGTTTAATTGCTGGTTTGTGGTTCTTTGTGATCTCACCTAGGGCTGATGTTGATTCCTCATCACCTCAGAATGTAGATGCACAACCTGGGGATTCTGTCAATAGTCAAGATAATAATGTCGATGCCCTCTTAGGTCATTTGACATACCCAGAAGCGCCGCAGTCAGAACTGTTAGCAATTACTGCCGATGGGCGCATTAGGTTGCGAACAGCAGCGGCTCAAAGGTATCTGGCTATGGCTCAAGCGGCGCGACGTGAGGGTGTAATTTTAGTGCCAATTTCTGGGTTCCGCTCCGTGGAAGAGCAGGAACAGTTATTTTTTGCTATTGGTGCTAGGCGTAATCAAACCCCAGCCCAAAGGGCGGCTTTGAGTGCGCCCCCTGGACATAGTGAACATCATACAGGCTATGCTGTGGATATAGGTGATGGCGCAGCACCAGCTACTAATCTCCAAAGCAACTTTGAAAATACCAGGGCTTTTCGCTGGTTAGAAGCAAATGCAGCCCGTTTTGGTTTTGAACTGTCCTTTGGAGAAAATAACCCCCAAGGTGTCAGTTATGAACCTTGGCACTGGCGTTTTGTGGGCGATCGCCATAGTCTAGAATTATTCTACAAAGCCAGAAATTTAAACCCCAAACCATGACGGGTCAGCATTTTCTCATGTCGCCCCATAGCCAATTAAACCAGCAAAGATACCCTCATGGACTTGATTTATCAAGGTTTCAGCAATTACTTGATGAGCTTTAGTGGATCGGATGAATGTCATCCCAAAAGAAATATTCATCAGGAGACACTGGATTAATTACGCCACTTAGGGGAGTGGTGAAATCGTTACACCCGTCATCATTTTGACCATTACTCAGTTCTTGCAGCGCCTCAAACTTATCTACTAAAAATAAATGAATATAGCAATCCTATTTGAGTTGAGAAATTATCAGTGAGGAAAGGGAACACACCGAACAGGGAACAGGGAACAGAAATTGTTCATGAATCATTTAGGATTGCTATATTAAAATAGGGTGCTAAGTTATCTAATTTTTGGCTTAAAGTGGTGTTAAAGCTCTGAGAGGATGTTTGATAAGTCATGATTAGTGTATCAAATATTGTTTTACCCCACCCTAACCCTGCCCTTGTAAGGGGAGGGGATTGGATTTGATTGTTTCGGTTCCCCATTCCCCAATCCTTCCGGTGTTCGGTGTGTTCCCCAATCCTTCCGGTGTTCCCTGTTCCCTGTTCCGTAAGATAAAAATTACCTGTTTAATACTTTCCAAACATCCTCTGAGTAATGGCTGTAGCCCCTATAGCGTCAGGAGTATTGTAGTCAAGAGTTTGTGAAATTATAGACAAATCTACAAAGTCACTTTACCAGGGGTAAACCTGATTGGAGTTACTCCTAACCCCTCTATCCCGTCTGCAAAAGCGTTCAGGACTGCTTTTCTTAATATATTGTACGCCCCA
>NZ_JAQMUH010000103.1:0-15833 GCF_028331025.1 Anabaenopsis arnoldii
GGAATGGGGAACAGGGAACAGGGAACAGGGAACAGGGATTGGGAAGGATTGGGAAGGATTGGGAAGGATTGGGGAACAGGGAACAGGGAACAGGGAACAGGGAACAGGGAACAGACAAAAAACAATCAAATCCAGTCTCCTTTCCCTTATAAAGGGGAGGGTTAGGGAGGGGTCAAATAATATTCGATACACTAATCATGACTTGACAAACATCCTCTTAGGGTTCATATTTTGATCAAAATATAGACTAATAGATAGATTTTTTGGCGTTGAAATTTTCCCATAATTCACACTTTTAGTAGTTAAATAATCTGGGCTAATTCTGAAGAATTAGCCTTTATTAGGGTACATCTATCTGGGTAATTTTGTCTATTAAAAAGGTCTTTAATGATTGGATGATTGACAATATGCAACATTTGTTGTAAATAGTCTAGGCTAATTTTGTAGTTCAAGAGTTTTTGTCTTTTTGCTTTTGATGAGTCAATGAATTCCATAGATAAAATAAAATTTCCTAGGTAATAATTTTCCTGAAATTAATTTATTTGTCTGAAGACTTGAGTAATAAAACTGGAGTTAAGGCTATGGCATTTTTTGGCTATCACGCCTCTCATGAGCAGTTTAAACCGAGCGCTCTTTTAGAATATGTAAAAGTCGCTCATCAAGCTGGATTCAGTGGTGTGTCTTGTTCAGATCACTTTCATCCGTGGAGCGATCGCCAAGGAGAAAGCGGTTATGCTTGGTCTTGGTTAGGTGCAGCAATGCAGGTTACACCCTTAAATTTTGGTGTAGTTTGCGCACCCGGACAGCGCTATCACCCGGCGATTATTGCTCAAGCAGCGGCGACCCTGAGTGAAATGTTTCCCCAACGTTTCTGGTTAGGATTAGGGAGCGGACAAGCATTAAACGAACAGATTACAGGGGACTTTTGGCCGGCGAAAACCGTCCGTAATATGCGTTTGAAAGAGTGCGCGCAGGTGATCCGCGCCCTATGGAGTGGGGAAACCATCACCCACTACGGTTTAGTAAATGTAGAACAGGCCAAACTTTATACTAGACCAGCAACACCACCATTGATTATTGGTGCGGCCATCACCCCAGCAACTGCGGAATGGTTAGGAAGTTGGGTAGATGGACTGATCACTATTTCTCACCCTGAGCAAATGTTACAGCAAGTGGTAGAAGCATTCCGCCGGGGTGGTGGGGAAGGTAAGCCCATGTATCTCAAAGTACAGCTTTCTTACGCACAGGAGGAAAGCACAGCTTTAGAGGGAGCTTTTGAGCAATGGCGGACTAATATTTTCTCAAGTCCTGTATCAGCAGACTTGCGTCATCCCCAGCAATTTGAGGACATGGCGGAGTTTGTCAAACCAGAAGATATGTATAAATACATCCGCATATCAGCAGACCCACAACAACACATTGAATGGTTGCGCAAAGATATTGAACTGGGTTTTAGTGAAATTTATCTCCACAACGTTAACCGTCAACAGCGGAATTTCATCGAAGTATTTGGTAAACAGGTCATCCCAGCCGTTCAAGGTACTAATTAAGGAGTAAATAAATTATGCGAGTAACTGTTGGTCCACCAATTCTGATGATTAATCATGGTAGTACCTTCATGTCCACTGACCTGGGTGGAGAAATCAACCCCCATAGTCATCTGGGAATTTTTGCAGACGACACGAGGTTTTTAAGTAACTATAGCTGTTACATTGATGGTCATCCCTGGATTCGCCTAACTTCGGCCACCACAACATATTATGCAGCGCGGGTTTATCTGATTAATCCTGAATTTACTTGCAGACAGGGAAAAGTTACCCAGGGTGATTTATCCTTAATTATTAGCCGCACGGTAGAAGAAGGAATTCATGAGGATCTGGATATTACTAATAATGCATGCCACCCTGTGACATTTAATCTAGAAATTGCCTTAGCTTCAGACTTTGCCGATATTTTCGAGGTAGAATCACAGGAATATGTGCGTCGGGGACATATTGAAACTAAATGGTGTGAAAAAGAACATCAACTAGAAACCAGATATACAAATGGCTCATTTTCCCGTTGTTTGATATACAAACCTTGTAACTTTACCTCCCGACCTTACTATGCAAACGGTCGCATTACCTTTGAGATATCACTAGAACCGAGTCAGACTTGGCACACTTGCTGTAAATATAATCTGATTGATCATGAGCGGGTGCGTGAAGCGGTTGATTTCTGTTATCAAGAGATGGTAGAATCCAAGAGCATAAATACAGAAATTGAAAGGCTGCACTGTCAATGGCGGGACTCAGTAACTACTATTGTCTGCGGGAATGAGGATGTAGTGCGATTGTATCGCCAGTCAATTGAAGATTTAGGTTCACTACGATTATATGATTACGATTTTGGCCCTGATATTTGGCTACCAGCAGCAGGTGTACCTAAGTTTGTGGCGCTGTTTGGCCGTGACAGCTTGATTATCAGTTTGCAAAATATGATTGTTCATCCGGGTTTTGCTCGGGGTGCGCTGCAAAAATTGGGGGAGTTACAAGCTACTGAGTTAGATGAATGGCGGGATGCTCAACCAGGTAAAATTCTCCATGAAGTCCGCCAAGGTGAATTAGCATATTTTGCTAAAGTCCCCCATACACCCTATTACGGTACTGCTGATGCTACATCTTTATTTCTGATTACTTTACATGAAACCTGGAAGTGGTTGGGAGATAATTCATTATTGCAGAATAACCGGGATATAGTGCTGCGTTGTCTGGAGTGGATTGATAATTATGGGGACTTAGATGGTGATGGGTTTCAAGAGTACCAAATGCAATCACCAGGGGGAATTGAAAATCAAGGTTGGAAAGATTCTGCTCAAGCGGTGGTTTATCCCGATGGAAGCCAGGTAAAGGCACCAAAAGCATTATGTGAGTTACAAGGTTATGTGTTTGATGCTTGGATGCGGATGGCGGAGGTGTTTGATGTCCTGGGTGAAGGAAGTTTTGCTCACGAATTACGCACTAAAGCTAGTCAATTACAGGTACGCTTTGAGGAGCATTTCTGGAGTGAAGATTTAGACTGTTATGTTTTTGCTCTAGACCCAGATAAGCAACCTGTGCGATCGCTCACTTCCAATGCTGGTCACTGTTTATGGAGTGGTATCGCCAGTCCTGAACGTGCGGCCCGTGTGGTGAAGCGGTTGATGCAACCAGATATGTGGAGTGGTTGGGGTATTCGCACTTTAAGTACGAAAAATGCAGCTTATAATCCTTATTCCTATCATTTAGGTTCAATTTGGCCTCATGATAATGGCATCATCGCTATGGGGTTTAAGCGCTATGGTTTTACTAAGGAGGTCGCCCAAATTGCTCACGGTATCTTTGATGCGTCCAAGTATTTTGCTAGCTATCGCCTCCCAGAACTATTTGCTGGTACTCAGCGTCAACCAGGAGCTTTTCCAGTTCCTTACATTGAGGCTAATGTACCTCAAGGCTGGGCTGCTGCATCGGTTTTTCATCTCATCCAAGCTATACTGGGTTTACAAGCTGATGCTCCCCATCAGTTGCTTTATGTTGACCCACATTTGCCACCATGGTTACCAGAAATTGAACTTCAGCAGGTGGAAATTGGTAACTCCCGTGTAGATTTGCAGTTTTGGCGACACGGTGAGGTTACCCATTGGGATGCGGTGGTTAAATCTGGTGAGGTGGAGGTTAAACAGCTCAGTTATTTCAGGCGCAATTTTTAAGTTGACCTGAAAAAACAGGGATACTGACGGTAAATGTTGTCCCCTTGCCTACTTGACTATCTAGGGAAATTGTGCCTTTGTGCAAGTCTACACATTTCTTAACTATGGACAAACCCAAACCTGTACCAGCAATTTTACCGACGTTAGACCCGCGATGAAAAGATGTAAATAACTTAGCTTGATCTGCATCAGGGATACCAATCCCTCTATCACTGATTTTAAATATCAGTTGCTGATTTTCTTGGGTTAAACTCAATTTAACTAAATTGTGCTCAGGACAGTATTTAATCGCATTGGTCAGCAGATTGCTGAGAATGTGTCGTAACAGTTTCTCGTCAAACTCAACCATCAAAGAACCGTCTGACATTTGCTGGTCTACACTACAACAGAAATCTATTTTATGTTTGCTGGTGGTGGTTTGTATTTCTTCTGTGAGACGACGACAAAAAGCGATGATATCCGCTGGTTCTGGTTGAAATTCCATCTTTTGAGCTTCAGCGCGGTTAATCAGCATTAAGTCATCGAGCAGTTGAGTCACCCGCTGAACGGTTTGTTGGATGGTCTGGAGGTGTGCTTGTGTTTTTTCTGTATTTAGGCGATCGCCAAAATCTTGCAAAATCCCTGTAGATGAGGATATAATGGCTAGAGGTGTACGAATTTCATGGGCTGCCATGGTGATCAAATGCGATCGCATTTCGCTAATGGCTTTTTCCTTGGCTAAAGTTTGAATAATATTCTTTTGGGCTTGCTTGAGTGGGGTGATATCCCTGATTACAGATGCTACAGCAGTTGATTGTCTGGTTTTTTCATCTGGGATTAAGAAAAAATAAGCATAGGTATAAATCACTGCTCCTGTTTGTAAGTGGCGCAGCCTGATTTCTCCTTCCCACTCACCTATTTTGAGGACAGTGGGCAAAATCTTGGATTCAAATAAATAGCGGTCATCTGGATGAATATAATCCCAGAAATTTTCTTTTTTTAAAGAATTTTGACCATGAAAACCGATGATGTTCTTACCAGCATGATTGAGAAATACTAGTTGGTAATCCAGATTAATTATACCAATAAATTCAGAACTGTTTTTAACTATCATAGCCAGTTGTCCCTGTTCTGATTCAAGGTGGCGCTGATTTTTCTGGGAATTTAGATGTTCCCATAAAGCTAGTGTTAAAAGGAATACTAAAGCTAAGAAGACAAAGTAAAACAACTCTTGAATCAATTGATATCCAGGTAAAAGGTCAAAGGCTTTTCTACCACTGAAACCTAATAACACATAGAGCCGTTGTAAAATACCTAACTGAGGATAAATAAATCTTTCCGGGGTTTTTCCTACATCTGAAATGGTTAACTTTAGGCTAGTTTTTGGGGTAATATATGTAATATTACTGTGTACGCATTCTGTTATTTTATTGCGTAATAGTACTGATTTAGTAGAGTTAAGAGATGGCGATAGGGCTAGGGCTGGCTTGTCAGTTTGCACCCATGTTATCAGTAAAACCAAAACCCATAATAGAGGGTGAAAATACCTTGAGTATTTTAACATATTATACATTTGCACCTATGAAAATAAAATCTTGTTTTGATCTTCAACAAGCAATACTATTCATTTTCTAGTAGCCCTGAATTAATTCTGTTGTCGGGAGAGCAACTATTGCATAAGTTGCTGGTTTTGCTTTACTCCAGTTTGACTTAACCGTACAGCAACAAGTAGTTTTACTGTTGAAAATAGCTTGGTTATCTAGTCCACACCACTGAGACTCAAACCCTTGTCCTGAGCAATGATAAATATTCTAGCATTTTGTGACCGAATAAATTCGGTTGTTAACTGATATCCCCCCCGGAGAAACACGGGGGCTTTACGGCTCAGGTCTCCTCAGGTGTAACACTGAACATAATAATCAGGAATTACTGGGATTGCCAAACCAGACTATTTTAGTAATTATTTTGATATTGTTGTCGGAAAAATGAAATTTATTACAGAAGCTAATGTTAGTATAATTTTTGAACTCTGTCGGGAGTTATTAATCAAAGCAATACAATCCTGGAAGATGATTAAGAAGTATGTCAACAAAATTTTTTGGTGTTTCGGATATTCACAAAGCGATAGTACCTTGTCCCTTGATCCTGAGTGCTGAAACATCGGTAATTGCAGCCGTTAAGTTAATGTTTCAGGTTTGTGACACCTATAATCTCACCTCATCATTGGTGAATGATAGAGAAAACCCCACTTGTGTGCTGGTAGTGGAAAATCAAAAATTAGTTGGGATATTCACGCACAAGGATCTGATTAGATGTATAGCCATGGGGGTGAATCTGGAGCAAGCAACCCTAACTGAGGTGATGAATCAGCATCCGGTGACTCTAGAAAAATCACAATTTACAAATATTTTTATAGCTCTGAATTTGTTACATCAATACAAAACTGACAATCTAGCTATTGTTGATGAACAGAATGAGGTTGTGGGTTTAGTAACAGTGAGTTCCTGTGAATCTGTCTATGAAAATTCCCAATCTTTTATAGAGTCCATAGATTCAGAAGAATTACCCTTAGTGGTTCCAGCTATCAAGAAAACCTTAGAGCGAGAAAGAGAACTGAGTGAATTGAAGTCGCGTTTTATAGCTATGAGTTCCCATGAGTTTCGCACCCCTTTATCTGTAATTGCTTCTTCTGCTGGGATTTTAAAAGATTTTGGTGATCAACTCGACGAGGAGAGAAAGAAAAAACATTTAGATTTTATTCTAAATTATGTGAAATATACAACAGAAATATTAGATAATATTTTATTAATTAATCAAGGGGAAAATAGCCAGTTAGAATTTAAACCTGCTCCTTTAGATTTAATTAGTTTTTGTCAGGAATTAGGGGAAGAGATGCAATTAAGTGCGCCACATCATAATATTGTCTTTGCTACTACTGCTGAATCTGGCGTAATTGGGAATTTAGATAAAAAACTACTCAGGCGAATTTTAATCAATTTGCTGGCTAATGCCATCAAATATTCACCTGATAGAACTACAGTAGAGTTTAACCTCAAGATTAGCAAGTCAAATGTAAGTTTTACTGTTCAAGACCAAGGTATTGGTATTCCTGAAGCAGACCAAGTTAAATTGTTTGAATCTTTTCACCGCGGCACCAATGTAGGTAATCTTCACGGGATGGGTTTAGGGTTATCCATCGTGAGCAAATGTATTGAACTACACACAGGTTCAATTGCTGTGAAGAGTGAGGTGGGGATGGGGACTACTTTTATTGTCACCATTCCCTTGAGGTAAGACCGAGGGTAATTATGGCTGTGCACCAAACTATCCCACCTGGGATAGTTGAGTATGTTGGTTTTGATGAACGCAGAGGGTCGCGGAGGCTGAGTATTACATATCCGATTTATACCAAGCTTGTCGCCACTGTTTCATTTGATTGATTTCTGTTGCTTGGGCTTTGATAATTTCTTGGGACAATTCCCGCATTTCTGGGCGCTGAGACTTCTGTAAAGCATCTTGGGCCATGACTACAGCACCTTCGTGGTGGGGAATCATCCCATTGATAAAACGCAAATCAAATTTATCATCAGCAACACCCAAGTCCATGGTCATCATCATGGCTTGCTTTTGTGCTGCTGTCATCTGCATCATGTGACCCATTTGAGCATGATAAGCCATGGGTTGATCACCGGCCTGAGGATACCAAGCTGTGCGCCACTGCTGCATTTGAGCAATTTCTTGCTTTTGGGCGGTAATGATTTCCTCTGCTAGCTGTTTGATTTCAGGACGTTGTGATTTTTCCTGTGCTTCCTGAGCCATATCTATAGCTCCTTGATGGTGTAAAATCATGCCATCAATGAAGCGTAAATCATAATTAGCATCCCCTGGACCTAAATCCATAGCATGATCTATCTGACTGTGGTGATTACTGGTTTCACTTGCGGTGGTATTGGGGTTGGGGTTTTCGGATGTGGTTGTGGAACAAGCTGTCAAAACTCCCGCAGTAAAGGATGTAAACACTACAAAGCTCCAAGCTAAAAATTTATTTCTCAAAGATAAGATTTGCATGGTTGATTCTTCACAAGGCATGATCTCGATTATATTTTGATCTGTCTAATTAACCAGGCTCTGGGTCCTGAGTAAAATAGGAGGTGATTGGGTATTCATTCCCCAGTCCTCAAGCATATAAATGAAAGGACTTCTCCAGCGAGCAGTTTTTTGCTTAGTTTTATTCGTTACTGGATGTATCCCTACTAGAGATGTCAGGAATGCTCAAGCACCAATCGCGGGGAATACATTAGTACAATCAACGGTTAATAGTGATGTAAATTACATCTCTCGGGTTGTCCAAGAGGTAGGTCCTGCAGTGGTGCGCATTGACTCTACCCGCACTGTGGAAATATCCCCAGACCCCATCTTAGAAAGGTTTTTCCGGGGGGAATTACCCACTAGGGAAGAAGTACAACAGGGTCTCGGCTCAGGATTTATTACTACTGCGGATGGGCTAATTTTTACTAATGCCCATGTGGTAGCAAATGCCGATAATGTCACAGTTATATTGAAGGATGGCCGCCGTTTTCAAGGGGAGGTGGTGGGGGCTGATTCAGTAACTGATGTTGCTGTTGTCAAAATTGCAGCCACGAATTTACCGACGGTGAAGCTGGGTAATTCGGATAATTTAATACCAGGAGAATGGGCGATCGCCATTGGTAATCCTTTAGGGTTAGATAATACAGTCACCCAAGGAATTATCAGCGCTACACAGCGTTCTGTAGCAGCTCTGGGTGTACCTGCAGAACGAGTGGACTTTATCCAAACTGACGCGGCCATTAATCCGGGTAACTCTGGTGGTCCCCTGCTGAATGCTCAAGGAGAAGTAATTGGGATGAACACCGCTATCATCCAGGGAGCCCAAGGGTTAGGTTTCGCCATTCCCATCAACACTGCTCAACGCATTGCAGAACAATTAATCGCCACGGGAAAAGTATCTCACCCCTACATCGGTATTCAAATGGCCCAGTTAAACCCTGAGTTGCGTGGGAAAATCAATCAAAGTGATGCGGGGATTAGAATTACTCAGGATAGCGGTGTAATTATTCTGGGAGTCGTTGGTAACTCCCCTGCTTTTCGCGCTGGTTTGCGTCCCGGTGACATTATTGAAAGTATCAATAATATAGGTATTCAAGATATCAAGCAAGTACAACAACAAGTAGAAACCACCAACATCGGTAATACCATGGTGATCACCATCAACCGCGATGGGAGTAGACAGAACATCACACTCAAACCAGAAGCTTTACCCACACAATAGCAACAGTCAAAAGATAGATTTTACCTCTCTATCATTTGTCAGAAGCAAAATAAATTACCTTGGTCTATAGTTGCGGTGGTGAAAATAGGACTTTCTTAATTAAAAATTATTATTATGGAAGGTTTTCGTCTTGGTTCTATTTTCGGATTTGAAATCCGAGTTGATTTGTCCTGGTTGATAATTTTCTTTCTCGTCCTGTGGACTTTAAGCGCTGGGATATTCCCCACCAACTATCCCGGATTTGATAGTAGTACCTATTTTGGTATGGGTATAGTAGCAACCCTGCTGTTTTTCGCGTCCCTGCTAGCACATGAGCTTTCTCACTCCTTCGTGGCCAGAGCCAAGGGAATTCCCGTAGAAGGTATCACCCTATTTATTTTTGGTGGAGTTTCCCGGACTCGTATGGATGCAGAAACGCCAGGGGATGAGTTCCAAATAGCTGGGGTCGGTCCGGTTGTCAGTCTGCTGCTAGCTGCTGTTTTTGGTTTGATTTGGTATGTGGGAAGAAATACCGGGGTGAGTGTGGTTTTTACCGGTGTTTTTGCTTACCTGGCGGTAATTAATCTGGCTCTAGCTATCTTCAATATGTTACCGGGCTTTCCCTTAGATGGCGGTCGCGTTTTTCGTTCTCTTCTTTGGAAGTATACGGGTAATCTCAAAAAAGCCACAAAAATCGCCTCTAACGGGGGAAAATGGCTGAGTTATCTGTTAATTGTCTTCGGTGTTTTAGAGATGTTTGCTGGGGCGATTTTGGGGGGACTGTGGCTAATTCTCATCGGTTGGTTCTTGTACAACGCCGCCGAAACTAGCTATGAGGAACTTTTGCTGCGCACCAGTTTACAAGGGGTAAGGGCCCAGGAAATTATGACTCCTCACCCAGAAACTGTTAGTCCTGACATGAAACTTCAAGAGTTAGTAGATAGATATTTTCTCAGTCGTCGCTATCATTCTTTTCCAGTTACACAAGGCGGACATCCTGTAGGTATTATTACTTTAAATCAGGTGAAGGATATCCCCAGGGAAGAATGGCAATATTGTACTGTCAAAGATACAATGATACCCACGGAAAACGGTGTTACTGCTTGTCCAGAAGAACAGATGTCTCAAGTATTGCAAAAAATGCAAGATTCAGGGGTTCGCCGTGTACTGGTGATTCACAATGACTTACTTAAAGGTATCATTACAGCCAATGATTTAGCTTACTGGTTACAGCGACAACGAGATTTAGGTGAGCTTACCTAAGGATTGACTAAAAATTAAAATTAAGCATTTAATATGCATAAAATTATTTAAAGAGGCTATTTGGTGAGAATTTGCCATTTTTGGGTGAATATTCCGAGCAATCTTTTGCTTCTTCACTCATGACAATAGAAGGTTTTACAGCACATTTGAGATAATGGTTATTTGAATAAAACCGACAGTTTTTACACGGAACCTTATGTATACCATTGAGGGTAAAAACCATCTTATTGTCTAAAACAGTGCGGATTTTTTGTAATATGAGGAAAAACATCACCCAACTGAATAGCAAAGCTATGGGAGATAAACTTAAAGCTACATCTGGGATATTTATACCATCTGGTTGCATTTGCTCTTGTTTAACTTCACTTTGAGTTACTTGAGAAATATTTCTATTTTCTCCCATTTTCTGCGGGGTAATTACTTCAACAGACATATTTTTTATCCTCAGCTATCTACAATATGTTATTTTTGATACACTATGAATCTTGAATCTCAGCATAACCCTAGGTTTTCATCGGCGGTTAATGATTGATTTATGATAATTTTGCCAAAACTCTAATTAACAAGTCAGGGTAAATTTACCGCTGGTTCAGTTTGACAATTCCCAGAAAATTTTTGCAGATGGATGGGAAATAAACAGTCTAGAAGCTACAGAGTATGATTGATGCGGTAATATTCATTTTTTATAGTCTAGATAAAATCTGTTCTTGAAAATGCGCTGATATTATTAACTTACATTAAGATGCAAAATCCTCACTTTAGTTTATGGTTTAATTATATATTTAGCAGAATCAAATTTACCCTATATCTGCCGATAGTTTTGTTTATAATTTTTAGTTATATATCCAAAGTAATAGATTAATACATCGGTTTAATAAAGGTGAATTTTATGATAGAATTTAACAAAAGACTACTGTTAATCAAACTAGATTAATGAGAAGATAGGAAGATAAAAATATGATTGATGTTAACCATTAATTAAATATAGTGAGGAATCATAAATGTTAGACCTTATTCTAACTTGGTTAGTAACTACAATTAGCTTTTTAATCATTGCTCGACTACCTATCGGTATTGAAATCGATAGTTTGGGTAAAGCAGCAATTTCTGCAGCAGTTTTCGGCATATTGAATGCAATTTTACTACCGATTCTAGCATTTTTTACGTTCCCTGTTATTCTTCTGAGTTTTGGGTTGTTTTTCTTCATCTTGAATGCAATTATTTTTGCTCTGGCTGCTGCTTTGGTTCCAGGATTTACTCTGAGATGGGGTTTTTGGAGTGCATTAGTCGGCTCGATCGCCTTGGCGATTATTAATTCTATCCTCCTAGCTATTGTCAGAACCTGGAGTTAAAAAAAGTCCACTTTTTCAGAATACAAAAAATCATGGTGGTGTGAATGTTTATGTCTAAATTTTTTGTCAAAAAAATTGTCTTGCTAGTGACAGCGATGCTGATGGGGATAGTGCTACTTTCTTATCAAGCATTACCCATAGCTGCATCACAATCTTCTGGACAAACCGCTATTGCTGCTATATTTCCCCCCGTAGCTTCTCCTGATGGAGAACTCAGCGCAGAACCTGCAAAGTTACCACCATTACCCTATGATTATGCAGCACTGGGAAAAGCTATTGATGCGGAAACTATGAAACTACATCATGACGGACATCATGCTAGTTATGTGAATAATCTCAATGATGCTCTCAAGGAACAGCCAGATTTACAGAAAAAGAGCGTTGAGGCTTTGCTGCGGGATTTAAATAGTGTTCCTGAAAATATCCGCACCAAGGTTCGCAATAATGGTGGTGGACATCTGAATCACACAATTTTTTGGCAAATTATGACCCCTGAAGGTGGTGGAGAACCTACAGGGGAAATTGCGGCAGAAATTAACCAAACTTTTGGCAGTTTTGATCAGTTTAAACAACAGTTTAACCAAGCTGGAAGCGATCGCTTTGGTAGTGGTTGGGTCTGGTTGGTGCGTAACTCAACGGGTGAATTGCAAATCGTCACTACACCTAATCAAGATAACCCGATTATGAATGGTGCATACCCAATTATGGGTAATGATGTCTGGGAACACGCCTATTATTTGAGGTATCGCAACCGCCGCGGTGAGTATTTAAATAATTGGTGGGGTGTGGTCAATTGGTCGGAAGTTAACAGGCGATCGCAGGTTTCATTACAGTTTTAAACGCAAAGGGTCGCAAAGTTTTTTGGGGACAGCCAAGCAGCACAGCAATTACTCAAAGAAGCTCAAGCTGATGTCAAAACCCGTTGGGAAACCTATCGATATTTGGCTGCTAGAGATTATACCCAGAAATGAATACAAGATTATTCGCGTTTCTCTGTGGTTAATTACCCCTGAGAACATTAACAACAGGAGTAATGAGTATGGACTTAACAACAACATATATGGGGATAAAATTGAAGTCTCCTCTTGTTCCCTCCGCATCGCCCCTGTCGGAAGACATTGATAATATCCAGCGTATGGAAACAGCAGGTGCTGCTGCGGTAGTAATGCATTCATTATTTGAAGAACAATTGCGCCTAGAAAGTCATGAACTCCACCATCATCTCACCCAAGGTACAGAAAGTTTTTCGGAAGCTCTCACCTACTTACCTGATTCCATTAACTTCCGGGTAGGACCAGAAACTTATTTAGAGCATATCCGCAAAGCTAAAGAAAGGGTGAGTATCCCCATTATTGCTAGTCTCAATGGCTCATCCCTGGGTGGATGGACAAACTACGCCAAGCAAATTCAGCAAGCGGGAGCGGACGCGCTAGAGTTAAATATTTACTATGTTCCTACTGATATGGAACTCACTAGTAATGAAATTGAACAGACCTATATTAATATTCTCGATGCGGTCAAAGCAGTAGTTACTATCCCCGTAGCAGTGAAACTCAGCCCTTATTTTACTAGTATGGCAAATATGGCTCAACGTTTGGATGCTGCTGGGGCTGATGCATTAGTCTTATTCAACCGCTTTTACCAGGCGGATATTAATCTCAATCTCTTGGATGTTGAAACTAATGTATTGTTAAGTACACCCCAATCCCTGCGGTTACCCCTGCGGTGGATTGCTATCCTCCATGGTCGCATTCATGCTGATTTGGCAGCCACTAGCGGTATTCACAGTGGACAGGATGTATTAAAAATGGTGATGACTGGGGCGAAAATTACTATGCTTTGCTCAGTTTTACTTAAGCATGGAATTGACCAGATTCGTGTGATCGAGCGGGAAATGCGCGAATGGATGGAAAAACACGAGTACGAGTCAGTACAACAAATGCAGGGGAGTATGAGTCAACAAAATTGCCCCAATCCTAGCGCCTTTGAACGTGTCCAGTATATGCGATCGCTTGCTAGTTATAAACCTGAATGGAAAGCCAACCACGATACATCATATTACTTTGGTTGAAAACCATGATCGTAACCCCACCCCCTAACCCCCTCCCCTCTGGAAGGGAGGAGGAATAAGCACCCCACCCCACGGGTGGGGGATGATGAGTGTATTAACTATGGTTTTATCCCACCCTAACCCTCTCTTTGTAAGGGGAGGAACTGGATTTGATTGTTTCGGTTCCCCATTCCCTAAGATAGATAAAAATTACCTCTTCTTAGCCCCCTCCCATCTTGAGGGGAGGGGGTTGGGGGTGGGGTTCTAAACCATAGGGAAACTAGGAATAGTCTGATCAATTAACTGCATTAACTTAATGGTTTCTTGCAGCGCCACCACCACACGCTGATAATGTAGAATATCTTCATGATTTAGGGTGCGTCCTTTGCGGTCTTTCAGCCATTTTTGACAAACTTGATAACCACCAATATAAAAGTTCCATACTTGCTCTGGTACCCCTGTGAATTTATCCCCCTTTTTATTAATCACTACCGCACCTTGAATATATTTAGGATATCCTGAATCTACTATTTGACTTCCGCCATTTTCTGTAAATTGGGTGATGAGGTTATTTAATTGGGGTGATTTCATCAGGTGTAGTGCTGCTAATTCTTGTCCATATTCTGCAAGTTGACAAAATAGCTCATTGTTGCTGGTGAGGGGAACGCGGGGGAAGTCGATTTTGAGAAATTCGGCGTAGCGGGTGCGGTAGGTGGGACTGTGGAAGATGGCGTATATGTAATAAAATATGGTTTCGGGTTTGAATGAACAACAAAGATTTTCGCTAATTTTTGAAACAAATTCTGATTTTAAATTAGACCGCTTTGAATCTTGATCTTGAAAAAAAATTGATGAGTTAGCCTGAATATCTACATATAAAGGAAAATAATAATTAATTTCTCTGGTTCGCAATGAAACAGCATTTTTGTCGCCCATGCAGTTTGTTATAAAAACATGAGCAAAACCATCTTGAGATTGTTGTCTAAACAAAATCATTGCCAAATTTCCATGAATAGAAAGATGACTCATTATTTTTTCACTATTAGTTTTTAGATAATCTTTTTTATAATATATAAATCTATTATCAAATACGCGATATAAGTATTTAGAAAAATAACTCTCTTGAAAATCTTTTCTAAACTCATCCCTAATATCTAATATTTTCTGAGATGTACCACCTTTAATAGACCATTTATCAATGATGGCTTCTCTTTCACACATAGGATTAAGAAAATCTTGAATCTTATTTTCAAGCTCTAATTTATCAAAGCCAATCATCAATTTATCAAACCCTGTCTCTGTTCCACTTGAAAACTCTGAGAATATAGAATCAATAGAAGCGTAAGATTCGTACTCATTTTTTATTTCTTGATTTTGATTAGTGAAAAAATAAAAAGGGGAACTTGGATTGATCTGGTAATTATCAGAAGAAGATATAGTTTCTCGATTTAAAATACAATATTTTTCATTTCTAGAACCTATTAAATCAATTCTAGAAAAAGATTTTTTATGACTTTTATCTTTTAAGAAAAAACCAATTGCAACACCTTGAGAAATATCAAATACGTTCTGATCATTTGGAGATTGCTTTCGTTTTATATCTCCATGTAAGTTAGTGATATTTATTGTATCAAAATGTATAATCAAATTATTCCTTAATCCTCTGAGAGTAAGACTATCAATATATCCATTGTTTGTTATTAAGCAGAGAATTTTATTCTTTTCTTTTGCAAGAATCTTCTGAGATACACCGAAAAATTTTACATAATCGTCATTGATATTTTTTTCAAACTGCAAAGCACTTTTTTCGACTATTTTAACCCCATCAACATAGCGAAATGCTTCAACTAGTTTTATAGCAGCATCGGTTAAGTTAGAAGAAATCCCTGAATATGGTGGATTTCCAATAATTATTGAAATCTGTTGTTCTACTTTTATCTTTGCAGCCTGATTGGATTCTTCTGCGATGTATTCTTCAAACAATGTTTCTGATTTTTTTATGGCATCATCTAACGTATTTGTAAGATAAATCCCCAACCGCACCCCACCATCAAACTTATATCCCGTCTCTTCCAAAAACAAACCCAATTTAAGATGACAAATTGCATAGGGAGCCATTAACAACTCAAAACCGAATATCCTCGGTAATAACCTCTCCTTAACATACCCAGA
>NZ_JAQMUH010000104.1:0-34544 GCF_028331025.1 Anabaenopsis arnoldii
AGACAGCAGCCAATAATTCTGGGCAAACCACCATCAATTCTACCCTTCTCAATGCTACCGCCGCCGCTATCGGTCAAGATAGATTTGGCGCTTTTGTTTTGGGAGGTAACACTTATATTCAGGGTACTAATCAAACGACTAACTTTGAGGATGATTTACTGCTGAGAATCAATGGTACCTTTACTTTAACTACTGCTGACTTTATCCTTTAAATCATAACCTATGCGATCGCTCTTAGCTGACTAATTAGGGCGATCGCCCTCACAGATGGTAATTCTGGTGGTAACCTATGCGATCGCTCTTAGCTAACTAATTAGGGCGATCGCCCTCACAGATGGTAATTCTGGTGGTGCGGTGGTGGGATATGGGTTTACAGCATTTTTCATGCTAGCCAGGGAATCAATTCCCTGTCTGATAGCTGAAGTCCACTAAAAGTGGACTGGTGGGTTACCTAAGCTGCTTTGGGTTTAGGAAAGTGACGTAGGTTTTGTTACAATTAGTAAAGTTTATATTTACAAAAAAGCCTTATGGAGTTATGGGCTGAGTTACATAATTTTGTGGTTTAGCTTCAGCAATCATGATTCCCCAAACCAAACTAAAATGAAATTTAGTTGTACGCTCTATATTAAACTGTGCTGAAGTTAGTAAACTATGAAACTGTTTTTGGGTGTAACACCCCTTGTAAGCAGGGTCAACAAACTTCAATATAAAATCACATATTTGACAGGATAAATAATCTTTACACCAATCTAAAATAAGTAGTTTACCTTCTGGTTTTAAAACCCGTCTTATTTCCAATAATGCCCCATGAGGATCATCAAAATAATGAAATGCACTGGCGGATATGATTACATCAAAACTGTTATTTAGGAATGGTAAATTTGACACACTTGCATTCTGAAATGAAACATGAGAATAAGTACGACATTTCTGTTTAGCGACTAGGAGCATTGCTGGGGAAATGTCTACTGCAGTAATTATTTGCTGTGGATTTTCGGTTAGTAATAATTGCTCAAACTCTCCGGTTCCACAGCCCACATCAAGGACTGTTGCTTCTGGTGCAATGTCTGCCCAATTTTTTAAAACAGATAATGTCTTGGTAATGTAAGTATTCCAACGCCGGTCATATAAATCTGCTATCTGGTCATATTGTTGGCGAATTAGTGTTTCACTCATAGGTATTTTTTGTGAGATGGTGAATATAGCATTTCCCATGCTCGTGAGGTACAATTTTTTTTAGCTTGAGGGAACAGGGAACAGGGAACAGGGAATAGGGAATAGGGAATAGGGAATAGGGAATAGGGAATTGGTGTGTACTTCATGAGCCTGAAAAAGGCTATATCAATATTGTTGGTACAAGTTTAGGTTGATTTATTCAACAACATTTGAGTAAATTGGTGGACTGGACTATTAAAAGATAAGCTACTGCCCCAGATCACAAATAATTCCTTTACAATCAGCTTTTTGATTTTGGAGTTTACTGCAGTACTAGCCCCTGAGACAATTAACTGCCCCCTGTGGCTTTTCACCTTGCAGGGCTTGCAGAATATTTTGGGCGGCTTCTAGGGCGATGTCCCGCCGTAGCTCGTCAACCGCAGATCCAATATGGGGAGTGAGAAAAGTTTGATTGGTGTTTTCTAATAATGACTGGGGTATGCTGTGGGGTCGATCGCTACGATGCCAGTCTTCCATTTCAAACACATCGGCAGCATAGCCCCCTAAGTGTCCAGATTCCAAAGCTTGACACACGGCCTGCTCATCCACTACGGAACCACGACCGGGGTTAATTAAAAAGCTACCCGGCTTCATTTTAGCTAAGGTGTTGGCGTTGATTAAATGAAAGGTTCCTGGTTGCAGAGGTACTACCAAGACAACAAAATCACTTACCTCTATTAAGGTATCAAAAGATACTCTTACTAAATTCGCCATTTCCTCTTGTTCCGGTGTTAAAGCCACCGGATCGCTGTACAGTAACCGCATCTCAAAACCTGCTAGACGTTGAGCGATCGCTTTGCCTAATGCACCCATACCGACAATTCCCAAGGTACGATTTGCTAGCCCTAGGCTGTAAAGTTGGGGTCGCCAACCAGCAAATTTACCCCTGCGCATCAGGCGATCGCCTACTAGCATCTGTCGTGATAAGCCAATTAATAACCCAATAGCAATTTCCGCAGTAGGTGCCGACAACAAAGAAGGCACAATTGTAAACCATACACCACAACGGGTACAGGCATCAACATCAAAATTATCGTAGCCTTTCAGAGCTGCTGCAATTACTTTTAGCTGGGGACACTCCCGCAAAAAAGCTTCATCAATGCTGTCCGGCATAAATACCATCAATCCGTCGGCATTTTTAGCCCTTTGGAGAATTTCCTCACGAGATAAAGATTCTTGATGGGGATTAGCAATCACCTCACAATGAGGTTCAAGAAGTTCAATCACTTCTGGATGTACCCAGTTTGTAATCACAACCTTTGGTTTCATAGCATTTCCTCAAGCTAAACGTCTGCGCAAATAGCCACTGAAACTATCTACCAATATCACCATCATCAAAATGACGAGTAGGATTGCTGATACTTCTGTATACCTAAGTATACGTAAAGAACCAATTAATTCAAACCCTATACCCCCAGCACCCACTGCACCCATAATAGTAGAAGCGCGAAAGTTATATTCCCAACGATATAAGGTTACATCCAGGATTTGCGGCAAAACTTGGGGTAAAATGCTGTGATATATTACCTGGATCTTGTTTGCACCAGCCGCCTGTGCTGCTTCGATTGGTGCTGAGTTTACGTGTTCGATGTACTCAGCAAAAAACTTACCCACCATCCCAATTGAATGAAACCCAACTGCTAATGCTCCTGGTAATGCACCAAACCCCACCGCAGCTACCAAAATAATCCCCATAATCAGTTCTGGTATAGCCCGTAAAGCATTGAGAATCAGACGCGCCACCTGAAACACAAATGGATGGGGTGTAGTATTACCAGCTGCTAATAGTGATAATGGTAGAGAAAAAGCAACTGCGATCGCAGTTCCCGCAACACTCATCGCCAAGGTATCAAACAGGGGCTTAATCCAGTTGATAGCCAAACTAAAATCTGGCGGTAGCATTTGGCTAACTAAATTGATCCCACTGGGCACACCTTCAGCCAATCTTTCCCAATCAAAAAGACCAACTAATAAGCAAGATATGAGCACAATCACTACAACAGTAGCTACTTGCAGTAAATGCTTATATCTGTGTTGTCTTTGTTGTTTTAACAGAGGTTCAAATCTTTGATAACTATTGGTTGCCATAAAACTCCGTCAAATGGTTAGCAGTAACCCCGCAAAAGCAAGATATTATTTGACAGTCATATTTTTACACCCAGAAATTTATAATCTGGTTTCAAATAAGTCCCTATTAATTTAACTTTTGAAAATCTAGATTCAAGGTTTTACCTAAATTTCTAACTACATCATACTCTTGATCTGTAATTGCACCAAAACCATCTGCTTTAAAAGCTTTGAGAATTTCTTCATCCTTGAGTTCAATAAATGCTGCACTAATTTGTGTCTTTAGCTCTGGCTTCAAATCTGAGCGCATTGTCCAAGGATATTGAGGAAATGGTTCTGATTCTGCCAAGACTTTGACTTTGTTAGTATCGATAACTTTTCGCTCGATTAAAGATTCAAAAATAGGTTGACTCAATCCCCCTATTTGAGCATTGTTATTTTGAACTGCGACAGCAACTGCATCATGAGAACCAACAAAGACTTCTTCATAATCTTTTTTCGGTTGTAACCCCTTGTCAAGCATCATTGATTTGGGAATTAAATGACTAGAAGTAGAAGCTTGATCACCATAGGCTACTGTTTTTCCTGACGCTTGATCAAGAGAATTTACACCACTTTTTACACTAGCAATAATCACTGATTTATAGGTAGTTTCACCATCCTTCTTTAAAGCTGCGAAGGGTTCAATATTACTTTTAGTTTTAGCTAAAACATAGGAAAGTGGTCCAAAGTAAGCTAGTTCTAAACGTCGATTACTTGCGGCTTCAATCATTGAAGAATAGTCAGTTGTTACAACCAATTCAATATCTTTCCCTAACTTTTCTTCTAAATATTTTTCTAAACCCTGATTATTTTTGATGACAGTTGAAGCATTTTCATCTGGTAAAAGAGCTACCCTTAAAGTATCGGGATCAGATACACTAGGGTCAACCTCAGTATTCGTAGCAGTGTTGTTAGGTGCTTGACAGCCAACCAAGGCTAACACGACTACAGCAACAGATGTGAGTATTTTTTTTTGAATGGCGATCATGGTAGAAGTTCTCCTGATATATCAAATGGTATTAGTGTGTAAACTCTTGTGGGATTGAGGTCGGGAAATAATATGTTATCCTTTGCTTTGTGTATGAGGGGCTTTGCCAAATTGCTCCTCGATATCTAGGTGAATATTTTCGGTTTTGCCATAAATACGATTAAGTTCGTACTCCTCAATGTCTGCGGCATTACCATCAAAAACTATATGACCTTGAGATATTCCAATTATCCTGTCTGCATAGGTTTTAGCTAAATCTACTTGGTGTAAACTCATAATCGCCGTGATGCCGTCTTCTTGACAAATTTGACATAGAAAAGAAATCACCTTGTGAGAACTAGCAGGGTCAAGGCTCGCCACCGGCTCATCTGCCAGAATTAACCTTGGTTGTTGCGCCAAAGCACGCGCAATACCTACCCGTTGCTGTTGACCACCACTGAGATTATCTACCCGTGCTAAAGCTTTATTTAACAGTCCTACCCTCTCTAAACACTCCAAGGCTATATATTTGTCAGCTTTGGGTAATGGGAAAAAGCTCCTGAGAGTTGAGTGATAGGCTAAACGACCGGTCAGCACATTTTGTAGTGCAGTTTGTCTACCAATTAATTGGTGCTGCTGAAAAATCATCCCTGTGCGCTGGCGATGCTGATGCAGCACCTTGGGTTCATTGAGTTTCCCCCAACCTTCTACTGTGATAGACCCTGCTGTTGGTTTGATTAGTCCATTTAAACACCTTAACAAGGTTGATTTACCCGAACCTGAAGCTCCCAAGATGACTGTAAATTCCCCAGGGTTAAAGTTTAAAGAAACTGACTGGAGGGCTTGAACTCCCCCAGGATAAGTTAAACTCAAGCGATCGAGCTGAATTATCATCCTAGGAAAATTCCCCTATCCTACAGAATCCACAAGCACTTGATTTCAAAATTTAATCAAAACTCCACTTCAATAACCACAGGTTATTGCTTTTATTTAAAGTTTGGGTTAATAATTGATTTCTTTTAGGTTAAAAAAAAATATTGGCTATCTTCCGCGAGCAAGAGGATTCACCTTATATTAGTTTTCGCAGTGACGGAAGTTAACAGATAATAGATAATAGACTGTGGGTTTTGCCTAAACTTACTCTGTCAGCAGAATCTCAGTGTCTTTAGACCTGAGAGTGTCAATGGAATCTCTATGAAGCAAGAATCCCCCCGCTTATAGCCCTGGGGAGTGTCAAGCATCACGACTCGTAATTTACATGGGACTGGATATTTACACTTTGCCTTTAGCATTTGAATTTACTTCTCCTGGCCCGGTTATCCTGGACATTGGGCCTATCAGTATCCGCTGGTATGGATTGTTAATTGCCATAGCAGTCATCATCGGTGTGAGCCTTTCCCAGTATCTAGCAAAGCGCCGTCATGTTAATCCAGAATTGATTGCTGATTTATCAATTTGGTTAGTGATTGGGGCGATTCCCGCAGCGCGGCTTTATTATGTTTTGTTTCAATGGTCAGAATATCAGCAGCATCCAGAGAGGATTATCGCTATTTGGCAAGGAGGTATTGCGATTCACGGAGCGATTATCGGTGGTACTTTAGCAGCTTTAATCTTTGCTAAACTCAATAGAGTTTCTTTTTGGCAATTAGCTGATTTAGTGGCCCCTTCCCTAATTTTAGGACAAGCAATTGGACGTTGGGGGAACTTCTTTAACTCCGAAGCCTTTGGTCGTCCTACTAATTTACCTTGGAAGCTATATATTCCCCCACAAAACCGTCCTTTAGCTTTAGTTAATTTTGAATATTTTCATCCCACATTTCTCTACGAATCCCTGTGGAATTTAATAGTATTCGCTTTGCTGATTACTTTATTTTTCCGGGGTTTATCTGGGAAATCACCCTGGCGCTTAGGGACAATATTTTTATTTTATGTGGTGGGCTACAGTTTAGGACGCTTCTGGATTGAAGGGTTTCGCATTGATAGTTTAATGCTGGGATCCCTTCGTATTGCACAAGTTGTCAGTTTAATTGCTATTGTGCTGGGACTAGCTGGATTAGCTTGGCTCTACTTATTTAAACGCCCTTTACCTGATTTAATTCCGCCTCCCCATCGGGATGAAGGAATGAGGGATATATAGGGAAATGGAAAAAATGCCCCAGAGTAAACTCTAGGGCCTAACCAGGGTGCATCTACCATTCATCTCTACTAATAATTAGGGAGCAATCCGGAACTTTAGGGCAAAAATCCCAAAAAAAAGTTTTTCGCATTTATATCTCGCGTAAATTACAGAAAATAAGTCATTATTATTTGTATGAAAAATAATCTAGATATGACCCAGCCAGCAGTTTATATTGTGGGAGCAGGTCCAGGAGATCCCGATTTATTAACAGTCAAGGCCCAGAAACTCTTGTCCCTTGCAGATGTAATTTTATTTGCGGATTCTTTAATACCGGAAGAAATTGTAAATTTATGTCGAGAAGATGCGGAAATTATTCCCACTGCAAATAAGACCTTAGAGGAAATTCTAGCACTGATGATTGCAGCAGTGCGATCGGATAAATCTGTAGTCCGTCTCCATTCGGGAGATCCCAGCCTTTACAGTGCTATCTATGAGCAAATGCAACTCTTAGGGGAGGCTAATATCCCCTTTGAGATCATCCCTGGTATTAGCGCCTTTCAAGCTGCAGCGGCGAAGCTGAAAATTGAGTTAACGGTACCCGGTTTAGTTCAAACCATTATTCTCACCCGTTCGAGTGGACGTACCCACGTTCCCCCTTCGGAGGAATTAGCTGCCCTAGCAGCACATCAAGCTAGTCTGTGTTTATATCTAAGTGCGCGTCACATAGAAACCGCCCAAGCCAAACTTTTAGCACATTATCCCCAGGACACCCCAGTAGCAATTTGCTTTCGCATTGGTTGGCCTGATGAGAAAATCATGGTTGTCCCTCTGGGGGAAATGGCAAACTGTACCCATGAAGAAAAGCTAATTCGTACCACACTTTACGTCATTAGTCCCGCACTTTCACCCGCACAACGTCCATGGGCTACGCCCCTAGTTCGGAGATCCCGTTTATACCATCCCGAACATAGTCATATATTTCGCTCATCTCATGATTAAACATCTGTGAGCTATATCTATTTCACCCGGAGTCCGATAAAGTTAAATATATGCACAATATGCACAAAAACTGTAACTTTAACTCAATACCATGCCTTTAATCAAAGTCCAAACTTCTGTATCTATGCCTCACAAAGCAGATGTTGAAAGCATGCTGAAAAACTTATCTAGCAAGTTAGCACAACATTTAGGCAAACCTGAATCTTACGTGATGACCTCCTTTGAGTCCGGTATTCCTATGACCTTTGCAGGGACTACAGACCCGGCTTGCTATATTGAAATTAAAAGTATAGGCACTATGAAACATCAGCAAACTCAAGCCATGACCCATGAGTTTTGCCAAAAGATTCACCATTATTTAGGTGTCCCAGAAAATCGGATTTATATAGAATTTGTGGATGTTAAGGCTACAATGTGGGGTTGGAACAACTCAACTTTTGGTTAGTTAAGATGCTACCCTGCGAGTTTTGCTTCAGCAGGGTGTACCCACCAGACTAGTTGATATTTTCAACCTGATGTAGGATTGCAGCGAATTTCTAACATAAACCCGTCGGGATCATAAAAGTATACACCTTTACCTGTAGGACGAGTCACAGGGCCATGGGCGATCGCAATGTGATTTTCTCTGAGGACTGTGAGAGCTGACTCAAATAATTGCGGATCTATGTCAAAGGCGAGATGGTATGCTCTGGTAAAGGTTTTTTCTGGATTGGGATCTGGTGGTGATAATTCCGGTGTCCAGAATAAATCTAAAATTGTCCCATCGGGGGTGACAAAGTTAGCGACTTTCCCTGTATTCACCAGTTCTACTAAGGTGGCTGGTACTTCCTCCCCTGTGAGTTCATGTAAACCTAAGATGGTACCGTAAAAGTACCGAGAAGCTTGCATATCCTGGACATTGAGGGCAATATGATGGATAGAACGGAGATTCCCGCCTATAAGGCTGGGTTTGGCGGTAGTGCTAGGTTGCATACTAGAAACTGCTCCTGTTGGTTATAGTTATCGCCGATACTCGTCGCCGCAGTCGCCAATTAATTGATATAAATCCCGTGACTGGCTGCAAATAGAATTAATGCGATCGCTTTCCTGTGTATCTAGGGTAAAACTAAATATTTTTCCATTGTCTTCTATGTGTTCAGATATACCTAATCTTGCGCCAATGATCACACCTCCTACAGATGGCTGATCTAAAATATAACGTGTGGCTACGTTAGAAATACTGACATTATGAGCCTGAGCAATTTGCTTGAGTGTAGATAGCAGCTCTTGAAATAACTGCCAATTACCCCAAGCATCTACCATATTTTTATACTTTCTTAAGCTAACTGTAGCTAATTCACTTCCTCGCGGTTCTGATTTACCCAAATATTTCTCTGATAACAAACCACCGCACAGAGAACCGTAAGTAAAGAGTTTGATATCATGGTCTTGACAAAAGTTAACCATATGCACTAAGGGGCGGCGGTCAACTAGAGAAAATTGTACTTGATTAGAAACTATTTTAATCCCTGCATCGACAATAATTTTCAGGTGTTCGGTATCAAAGTTAGTTAAGGCTAAATGCTTAATCTTACCCTCAGTTTGCAGTTCTGCCATATACTTAAGGGCATCTAGATAATTTGTATCTCGATATTCCCACCAATGAAACTGCATTAGGTCTAAAGATCCTACATCCATCCTTTTGAGGGAGATGTTGATATTTTCCTCTACGAGCTTTTTGGTCATTTTTCCCGGACGGGGTACCCATTTAGTGAAGGCTTGGATCTGAGCTAAAGCCTGTTCACCACGGGTTTTAATGACTTGACGGCGAAACTCACCAATAAAATCTTCCGCCGGGCCATAATGGTCTGCTAAGTCCCAAGTGGTAAAACCTGCATCCACGTATTGAAACATGGTGTCTATTGCGGTTTTGGGGTGAATGCGTCCGTGTCCGCCGGAAACTTGCCACATCCCATTTAAAATGCGACAAATATTTAGGTCGGGGGTGAATTGCAGTCGGCTTTGTGGTGGTAATAGCATATTTTTAATCTTTGATTTTTATACAAACTTGAGATAGCAGTTGTGGGTGTTTAACGCCAACCGGTTTCGGCTTGTTGGAGTACATAGTACCCTACTGCTTGTATTTCCTCTGGGGTGAGACGGTCTTGGTAGGCTGACATATTATTTTTGCCGTTGGTGACTATAGATGTGACTGCTTCTATGGTGTTCATACCATATTTTTCTAGGGCGGGCTTTTTCAAGTTTTTTCCCCGTCGGATAATGTTACCGCCGTTGATATGACATCCGGCACAATGAATACTAAAAATTTCTGCACCATGATTGATGTCTGCTGCCATCACAGGGAAGGTAAGAGTATTTATGAATAGGAATATTGTGGTTATCGGCAATATGAGTAGTCTGTGCACAAAATTACTCCGAATACTGAATACTGATGTGGCTATCAATATCATAGGGGAGCTTGTCAACCTACGCTAATGAGCAGGTAAGATACCCGCTCACAAAAGGTGTCTTGTTTGTCAAAGTCTTCTCTGAGGCGTTCTTGCACGCTACTATTTAGGTATTGATAAACTGCGATCGCTTGATTTCTCGGTAGCTTATAGAAGGCTTCAGCCTGCCAACCACAGGGAAGTTTAGTGATTTCTGTGGCTATGTCGGTTATTGTTTGATCACCGAATATATTTTGATTCTCCTGGATGTTCCCTTGTTCAGGCAATGGTAACGGTGGAGCATCCTCCCCAGTTTCCACTTCTTCGCAGGAGTCCATCGATGAGTCATACATAGGATGGGATAATTAATCTTTTTGATGGTCACTCATATCAATAGTAACAAGTATTATCACTAATGTTGAACAGACTTAATATATTTCTACCTCTAGCTAGAAATATTTTCTTGCTGATTAAATTTCTTTAAGGGTATAACAGGGCGATTTCCGTGAGCAATTCGATTTTTTGTTGCCAATTGTGAAGTAAGTCGATAGTTATTTTATAGGCGATACTTTTTCCTTGATTTTGAAAGTATTCAGATGCTTTTTTCAGGTCGGCGATCGCCCCTTGATGATATCCTAAATCATATCGAGCTATACCCCGATTTAGGTAAGCTGGGGCATAGCCAGGCTGAAGTTTGATAACTTGGGAAAAATTACGGATCGCACTCAGGTTATTACCATTTCTCCCCTCAGCACAACCCCGATTAAAGTAAGCTCTATGATCCTGGTCATTGAGGCGAATTGCTCGATTAAAGTCGAGGATAGCAGCTGGATAGTTTTGTAAGAGTAAGTAGGCTAAACCCCGATCATTGTAGATTTCGGCGAGTAATAAACTTGTGCTTGAGGGAATTTGAGTTAGGGCTAAATTATAATCAGCAATAGCTTGGGAGTATTTTCCCTCACCGGTACGGGCTAGACCCCGGTTGTAGTAAGCTCGAAAATCAACAGGCTCAAGAGCGATCGCCCGATTATAATCGGCTATGGCTGCTGGATCATCCCCTTGTCTGTAGTGTGCTAGTCCTCGTAGTAAATAGGCTTCCCTATTATCTGGAGCTAAATTTATGACCTGATTGCAATCTATAATTGCTTGGTGGTAATCTTGTGATTGCACATGAGTTTGACATCCATCAAGAGCTAAAGCATCATTTGCCTGAAGTGGCTGCAGTTGGTGAAAATTTTCTGCGGCTGGCTGGTCATTACCACTGTGCATATTATTTACATCCAGACTGATAAAAACACTGGCTGTAGGTCTATTGACAATTGGCAAGGAATATGCAATGGTATTGGAACAATTGAGGAGAAAAGCCAGCCCGAGAGTCAGGAATAATCGCCAAAAAGAAGTCATAAACATCCTGGTTAACAATTTTGTCCTTGGATTTAACGGCGCAAAAATCACCCCTAATTGTTAAATTTCTCACTAAGATTTGAGTGAACTAACACCATAAGCGAGGCACAGCATTTGAGATGCTTGGTTACCAATTGTAAGAAAAGCATTCCCTAATGCTGATACAGCAAAAGGGATAGCGATCGCAGCCGTTACACCAAAGGTGATACCTTTATAGAGATAAAACCATTAACGGTGGTTACAGTAGGAGATTGTAGTAGTTTGTCTGAAATGAAAAGATAACTACCAACCTTTATCTGCTTGTTCTAGGACATAAGCAGATACATCAGAAATCTGTTCTGGTTTTAAACGAGCCTTAAAAGCTGGCATAGCACCTTTGCCGTTTGTAACTTGACTAATAATCGCCTCTTGGGAGTACATACCGTATTTTTCTAAATCACCCTTTTTCAAACTTTTATTAGCTTGAACCAAATTTCTCCCACCAGCATGACAAGCAGCACAATTAGCACCGAATATTTTAGCTCCACTAATAGTATCTGCTGCTAAAGCTGGACTACTAAAGGCAAAGGTGAAGATAGTTATGCTTAGAAGTATCAGAGAAATAATTTTTTTCATCTTGTGTTCTCCTGAAAAACGGTTAATTGCGGACAAGACCTTTCACAATTATTGTGAGTTCAATCAATTGCCCCCGTCAAAAGACAATCTGTCAAACTTGATTGTGAAGAAAATCTATGAAAGAGATTTTAATTCCTACTTTCAACCTCGATGGGCTAACTTTTGCATCGCATCTTCTGTGACCCGACAAATGCGCCAATCATCCAAAATAGCCGCCCCCATACTGCGGTAGAATGCTTGCGCCGACTCATTCCAATCCAGTACACTCCATTCCAAGCGTCCACAATTGCGCTCTACAGCTATTTGCGCTACTTTAGACAAAAGAGCCTTACCAACACCTTGACGGCGGTATTCTGGTAAAACAAACAAATCTTCTAAGTAAATTCCCGGCTTGGTCAAGAAGGTGGAATAATTGTGAAGGAAAAGCGCAAAACCAACCACTTTGCCTGTATATTCTGCGAGTATTGCCTCAATGTACTTTGGAGAGCCAAATAGATGCTCCTCAAGAGCCGAAGCATTACCAGTGACAGCGTGAGATAATTTTTCGTACTCAGCTAGCCCCTGAATTAAATTAAACAGTACTTTGGTATCAGAGGGTTCGGCAAAACGTAAAATCAAATTCTCAGAACAAGTCATTAATTTATCATGTATAGTCCATAGTCCATAGTCTATAGCGAATTTTTTGATTAGTTGGGTTAATCCGGTGCTGATAACAATTTTGGATAAGATGCGCCTAAATACCTAAATATATGAGCAACTCAAAAGGAGCCAAAGTATAGCAATCCTAAATGATTCATGAACAATTTCTGTTCCCTGTTCCCTGTTCCCTGTTCCCTGTTCCCTTTCCTCACTCATAATTTCTCAAGTCAAATAGGATGACTATAGAAACAGACAGAAAGCCCAGCTTAACAAGAATGCAAGATTTAATTGTTAGGTACTATGTTCGCAGTTAGGGGACATAGGGTTTGAGATGTTGGTTATCCTGACCTGATGACTCACGGGTAAACAGATGAGTTGGCTTTCACCCCTGGCCTGGTAGCTGGTGTGGACTAGCCATATAGTGAGAAATTGGCAAATACACTGCTGTTGGTGGTGAGGTTTTTTGCTTACCTTATTTATAATTATCGATTAGGAATTAAATTAACCATCCCTTTAGGCGCTTGGCGATATGAGGACGGCGTAACTTGCGCATGGCTTTACTTTGAATTTGTCGTACTCGTTCACGGGACAAATTGAACATATTACCAACTTCTTCTAAGGTACAGGGTTCGCTGGTTGTCAAACCGTAGCGTAAAGATATTACGTCTTTCTCTCTGGGGGTTAGGACATCACCCAAGACATCCCAAATCTCCTGACGCATCATGTTTTCATTCATTTTTGCTTCTGGAGACAGGTTATCTTCGTCTTCGAGCAAGTCCATTAGTTCTGTGTCTTCCTCTTTACCTACACGGTGATTGAGAGAAAGTGCTTGTCGCCTTAATTGTTGCAATTGGCGCAGTTGTTGGACACTAATTTCCAACGCTTGGGCCATTTCGGCTTCGTTGGGATTCCGAGAGAGTTTTTGCTTGAGTTCTCTTTGGGCTTTTTTGAGCTTGTTGAGTTTCTCAACAATGTGAATGGGTAAACGGATGGTTCGCGCATCATTGGCGATCGCGCGGGTAATTGCTTGTCTAATCCACCAGTAGGCGTAAGTGGAAAATTTATAACCTTTGTCTGGGTCAAATTTTTCTGTAGCACGATTTAGACCCATGGCACCCTCCTGGATTAAATCCAGAAACGGGACACCGCGATTCAGGTATCGTTTAGCAATGGACACCACTAATCTCAGGTTGGAGCGAATCATTTTACGTTTCGCTACTCGACCTTGGTATAAGCGGCTTTCTAGTTGCTTTTCTGTCATTTCTAGCCGGGAGGCTACTTGTACCTTACTGGTTGGCTGTCCCAGTTCTAATTCCAATGCAGCTTGGATCTCCCTTACTTCCTCGAGAAACCTAACTCGCCGGGCTAACTCTACCTCTTCTTCGGGTTTTAACAGGGGATAACGCGCCATTTCTTTAAAAAACGCGCCTACAGCATCATCATGCTCAGTTTTGTTGTATCCTGAAGGCCTGGCTGCAGCCATGTCATCCCCATCACGTTCCTCTGATTCCAGATTTTCGATGATTGGGGGTTCTGACTCTACCATTGATTCTAAAAGTTCCAGTGAGTTTTCTTCATGTTCGACAGTGGTTTCTAGTATTTCCATTGTTCCCAATTCAGCAATGTTCATAGTTTCCTTTAGGGATTTTTGCTTTGTTTGGTACATAATTTCATGACACGCTGCTTCAAGCTTGGTAGTTTTCCCTAACCAACAAATGCACCCCTTTGTCAGAAAAATATACACGGAAAGCTAATTGCTTATTCATTAGTGAAAATCAGCCCCTACCCGCTTTTTCTTGGTTCCTGTTTGATAGAACCTCTAAGAAGTACTGGTTTTGGCCCCCAGAAACTATGTTCTCAGGTTCCAACACAAATATTCCTGAGTTTTCCTCAATCCCCGAATCTGTCAAATGCCCTCAACCTTTATCCACCTTAACAAATATAAAAAACTCAGGTAAATACCCCCTAGCGTTAATCTTTTATAAGTTACATAACTTTTTCTGCTTCATCGGTGAGAATTTACTACATAAATCATCATCTGGCTTTGGGTTCGGTGCTGATTTCAGCGAGCTTCCTAAAGGACATGGTTTGACTAGTCTAATTTTGGGAAATAGTTTATTTGTATAAAAGCATCTCATATGTACCAAGGGTTGAATATCTATCAAGGGGATGAAAAACACTATATCCTATTTAGTAGTTAGTCAGACCATTTCCGGAATCCCTGGAAAGATAATTGGATTTTTTATAGAGGATTTTAAATATTTATGCCACGAATTGTTAAGACAAAATTGTCTGGTACATTACATAACTGGGAAATCATCAAGTATTATGGAGAGAAAAGTATGATCAAATACATTTTACCTCTGAGAAATAAAAATCTTTGATAAACCTGTGTGCCGCCCAAACAATTAAGTAGAAATCAGACATAAAATTGTTGACAAAGTAGCAGAATTATGTATAAAACTCAAATAAAATCGCTGCATTTACTGGTGGCTGAACCTGGAGAAACTTACCAATCAGCAAATGTGAATCGATGGATTGAAGTGTTGGTAGACTGTCCAGGAACTACGGGACTTTTTACTTATAGATTGCCGAGGGAGTTAAAAGTAAAACCAGGTGATATTTTAAGTGTACCATTTGGTACTCAAAAAGTAGGAGCGATCGCCATTCGTTTATTGGCAGAACTAAATATTGATCTACCACCAGAAAAAATCAAGGATGTAGAAGAGATAGTCAGCGAAGGGTTCTTCCCCAAAAGTTATTGGGAATTATTAAATCGAGTAGCTGCATATTACTATACGCCTTTAATTCAGGTGATCCGGGTAGCGTTACCACCGGGATTACTAGGGCGATCGCAACGTCGGCTCCGCTTAGTTGGGGATGCAGAAATAAAAAGACAAATCTCCTCAGATTTAACTTTCCTTAGTCCCCCAGCCCAACAAATTTTCAACCTTTTACAAGGTCAATCAGCAGGAGACTATAGCCTAGTGTACTTGCAACAAAAAGTCAGAACAGCGTACAAAGGTGTGCGGGAGTTGTTGCGATTTGGGTTAGTAGAAAGTTATTTAGAAGCACCGCGACTCAATCGACCAAAACTACAGAAAGCTGTTACCTTGATTGGCACGATTGATGATAATTTAACCGAGCGTCAACAAGAAATTCTGGAAGTATTACGGCGGCGTGGGGGGGAATTGTGGCAGAGTGAACTATTACAAACTTGTAATGCTAGTTCTTCGATCCTGAAGACTATGGTACAAAAAGGTTACATTGTCATCGAAGAAAAAGAAGTGCTGCGAACAGAACAGGGACTAGCACTAGCACAAGATCACCCCAAAACCTTAAATCCTCACCAAGCAAATGCATTAAAAAATATTCAAGGTTTGAATGGTTTTGCTCAAGTCTTGTTACATGGGATTACAGGTTCTGGGAAAACAGAGGTATATTTACAAGCGATCGCACCTCTACTAAAGCAAGGAAAATCCGCCCTGGTATTAGTTCCAGAAATTGGACTTACACCCCAACTAACAGACCGTTTTCGGGCTCGTTTCGGAGCTAAAGTTAGCGTTTATCATAGTGGTCTTTCGGAAGGGGAACGTTATGACACCTGGCGACAAATGCTCACCGGGGAACCGCAAATAGTCATCGGGACTCGTAGCGCGATTTTTGCGCCTTTGCCAAATTTAGGTTTAATCATCCTAGACGAAGAACACGACAGCAGCTTTAAACAAGATTCTCCCATTCCTACCTACCATGCGCGCACCGTCGCCCAATGGCGGGGGGAATTAGAAAATTGTCCCTTAGTTTTAGGTTCTGCTACCCCTTCGTTAGAAAGTTGGGTCGGTCTGACAAACCCCTCTACACCAATTCCTAGTTATTACCTCTCCCTTCCCGAACGGATTAATTCTCGCCCATTACCACCGGTGGAATTGGTGGATATGCGGCTAGAGTTACAGATGGGAAATCGTTCTATATTTAGTAGGTCGCTACAATCAGCTTTACATCAGCTAGAAGAGAAGCAACAACAGGGAATTTTATTTATCCATCGCCGGGGACACAGTACTTTTGTGTCTTGTCGCAGTTGTGGTTATGTGATGGAATGTCCCCATTGTGATGTGTCGCTGTCCTATCACCAGACTGAAGAGGGAGCGCCGCAGTTACTACGCTGTCATTACTGTAACTATACGCGATTGCATCCTCAACAATGCCCTGAATGTGGTTCACCTTATCTGAAATTCTTTGGTAGCGGTACTCAACGTGTCGCCCAAGAATTAGCAAGACAGTTTCCGCAGTTAAGTTATATTCGTTTTGATAGCGATACCACCCGTAATAAAGGCGCACACCGTACCCTACTAACTCGATTTGCTAAGGGTGAAGCCCATTTATTAGTAGGAACACAAATGATTACCAAGGGTTTAGATTTACCCCAAGTGACACTGGTGGGTGTGGTTTCTGCTGATGGTTTGCTGCATTTATCAGATTATCGCGCCAGTGAACGCGCATTTCAAACTCTAACCCAAGTAGCAGGCCGTGCGGGTAGGGGGGATGATGTGGGTAGGGTGATTGTGCAAACTTACACCCCAGAGCATCCGGTAATTGGGGCGGTACAACAACATGATTATCAGTGTTTTTGTCAAACTGAATTAGAGCAACGCCAAGCACTTAATTATCCTCCTTATGGGAGATTGATTTTATTGCGCTTGAGTAGTTTAGATGTGATTCAAGTCCAGAATACGGCGCAAATTATCGCTACAGCTTTAAGTTCTCAGCCAGGATTTGATATCCTTGGACCAGCACCGGCTAGTGTCATGCGGGTAGCTAACCGTTATCGCTGGCAAATATTACTCAAGTTTGCCCCAGATGTGCTACCAAAATTACCTGACTGGGAGTCAGTGCGATCGCTTTGTCCTGATGCTGTGAGTTTAACTATAGATGTAGATCCATTAAATATTATGTGAATTATGTGAAACTTTGAAAGATGTAGCAGTTATCAAACTGCTACACATGGGAGATATGGGGTAGGAAGTGTTTCAATACTAGATAAATTCTTCCCCAGTCCATACTTCATTGATGTGAGTCATCCAGGGTATACCTTCATTGACTGGAGAACTAACGCTAATTTTAGCTTGGTTGGCAAATCGTTTTAACTGGTTGGCTAAATAAGGAATAGTAGTCATGATGTGCTGATAACTTTTAATATCATGACAGACTAAAATTAACATGAGAATGCCGCTATTGACCTTGAAATACCAGTGACAGCTGGATAACAAAATGCGTACTGTAGGCTTACAAGCCAAGAAAAAGCTTTTTTTGGTGGCTTCTTCTAGTTGACTCAGCCAAATGCAGCTCATTTGCATTGTTTTTGGGGATGGCAAATCATCGGGAGATAAATATGGTTGATACATAGTAACTCTGGCATTATTCAAAAGATTAAAAACCTAAATCCTGCTGAATGATCTGTAAATAATTACCTAAAGACCAAATCCAGCCGGTAGGCTCCAGACTCCATGAACTTTTGATTTAAGCTCCGTTCACCCCTTTACAAACTTTATATAATCCATCAGATATTATTGCTAATTTTCCTCATATTTCCTTAGTGTTTAATCCATATAAGTTAATATTTTGAGGGAACACACCGAATAGGGAATAGGGAATTGGTGTGTACTTCATGAGCCTGAAAAAGGCTTTAATACTATTTTGATATGAATAGGTGGCTGAGTTGTTGTGGGGTGAGTATTTGCTCCTGTTCCTCCATCCAGACTTGAAGCTGTGGGGGGTTGAGACCCCTCATAGCTTGATGTGGGGGAGTTAGAAAAACAAGTTTTTTAATCTCCATATCAGAGTAGATTTTCAGTATTTCTGACGGAAACTTGAAAAAGAATATGAAAAATAGTAATAAGGGAGAAACCAAATCATTTCGGGTTATATATTAAGAGACCGGGGAGTATGGGTTTTATATGTATAAAATCTATCATTGAAATTGAGTTGGGTGCGAAATAGATGGGACAAAGTTTTTTGCAAATCGGCGTAACGCTGTGTATTGTGATAGCGATCGTGCCAGTTTTGGGAAGGTACATGGCGCGTGTTTTCCTGGGAGAAAGAACGCTGCTGGACTGGTTCATCAACCCTATAGAGCGTAGCTGCTTAGTTTTAATCGGTGTGGGTAGCAAAGATGATGCCTACGGCGGTAAGCCGCAGACGGTTGGGGAATATATTCGCGCAGTGCTGTACAGCAACCTGTGCATGGGTACTTTAGTATACCTGATAATATTCTATCAGAGATTACTACCTTGGAATCCCAATGATTTTGATGCGCCTAGCTGGGATATATTGCTGCACACAGTTGTTTCATTTGTGACTAATACTGGACAGCAACACTACACTGGTGAAACAACCTTAAGTTATTTTAGCCAAGTAGCAGCTTTAGGCTTTTTGATGTTTACCTCAGCCGCTACAGGTTTAGCGGTAGGAATTGCTTTTATTCGGGGGTTAACAGGCAAAAAATTAGGGAACTTTTACGTTGATGTCACTCGTGCCATCACGAGGATATTACTACCAATGTCAATTATAGGGGCGATCGCTCTAGTTTTCTGCGGTGTGCCGCAAACATTAGCTGGAACCCTGGTTGTAGAAACCTTAGAGGGAAGAACCCAATATATTGCTAGGGGGCCAGTAGCCTCGTTTGAGATGATTAAAATGTTGGGTGATAACGGCGGCGGTTTTTTTGGCGTTAACTCAGCCCACCCCTATGAAAATCCCAATGGGGCTGCTAATTTAATCGAAACCATGGCCATGATTGCCATTCCTGCATCTTTAATTTACACCTATGGCATATTTGCCAAAAATATGAAACAGGCCTGGCTGCTGTTCTGGATGGGATTTGTAGCCTTGATGATTCTGATTTGGGTGACAGTAACCGGAGAACAACAGGGTAATCCCCTGGTAAATGGCACATTGGGAATAGAACAGCCGAATTTAGAGGGCAAAGAAATTCGATTGGGTTGGGTAGAAACAGCACTCTGGGCGGTGATGACTACAGCCACCATGTGCGGTGCGGTGAACGGGATGCATGATTCATTGATGCCCGCAGGATTATTTTCCACTTTATCGAGCTTATTCCTGCGCATTATCTGGGGAGGTCAGGGAACTGGGACAGCTTACCTATTTACTTACCTAATTTTGACTCTGTTCTTAGTAGGGTTAATAGTGGGGCGCACTCCACAATTTTTAGGGCGGAAAATTGAAAGAAGAGAAATCATCCTTGGTAGTGTGGTGGTGCTGATTTATCCCATTGTGGTTTTAATTCCCAGTGCCATTACATTAGCTTATCCTGTTTCCCTGTCTGGAATTACTAACCCTGGATTTCACGGCATTTCCCAAGTAGTTTATGAATATGCGGCTGCTGGTGCCAATAATGGGTCTAGTTTACAGGGATTGGATAATAACACCCTGTGGTGGAATTTAAGTACCTGTTTAAGTATGTTTGCTGGGCGTTACATTCCGATTATTGCCATTTTGCTGTTAGCTGACGGTATATCTCGTAAACCAAAAGCAGTAGAAACCGGTATTACCCTCAAAACAGATTCGCTTTTATTTACCGTAGCGACGGCTGGATTAGTGGTGATTTTGGCAATGCTGGCTTTCTTGCCAGTATTGGCGTTGGGCCCGATTGCCGAGGGTTTCAAACTAGCTGCGGCTAGTTAGAAGATTGGTTATTAGTCAACATTTCCTAAATATGAGATCAAATGAACGTTGCACCTACCTCTCAAGGTAAATCATCACGTTTTCGTCCTGGCGTAGACCGAACTTTACCTAGTCATCGCCGCCCCTCCCTCAAAAAAGCTAAGATAAATCGCAAAAAACTGTATATCAGAGCCATGAGGGATGCTTTTATCAAGCTGCATCCCGGGTATGCCGTCAAAAATCCAGTCATGTTTTTGGTTTGGCTGGGGACTGTTGTCACCCTAGTATTCACTATTGCGCCCAACTTATTGGGTCTATACCCGGAAAATCACCCACGTATTTTTTACGGATTGTTGACAGGAATTTGCTTTCTCACGGTTTGGCTGGCTAATTTTGCGGAAGCATTGGCACTGGGACGGGGGCAAGCCCAAGCAGATGTATTGCAAACTACAAAGTCAGAGGCGATCGCCAAAAAACTGGCTCCTGATGGCACAATTTGCCAAGTTTCTGCCACCAGTCTGAGAACAGGTGACACCATATATTTGGTAGCTGGGGATATGATTCCTGCTGATGGCAAAGTGATCATGGGTATGGCCTCTGTAGATGAATCAGTAATTACCGGTGAGACTGTACCAATACTGAAAGAATCAGGGACTAATGTTGCCAGTTCGGTGATCGGTGGTACCCATATCATCTCTGATGAACTGATTGTTCGCATTACATCTGACCCAGATCAAGGGTTTATTGACCGGATGATTGCTTTATTAGCAGGAACAAAACGCAGTAAAACACCGGGTGAAATCACCTTGATGATTTTCCTCGGTGTTTTGAGTTTAGTTGCTCTGTTAGTCGTGGCCACGTTGCCGGCTTTTGCTTACTATGTGGGTAGTCCGGTCAGTGTACCTATTTTGATAGCCCTGTTGGTAGCGCTGATTCCCACCACCATGGGCGGATTATTCAATACCATTAGTATTGCTGCTATGAATGGGGTTGCCCAATTTAACATCATTGCCACTTCCGAAGAAGCCCTAGAAGCTTGTGCTGATATCACCACCCTGATTCTTGACAAAACCGGGACAATCACCTTTGGCAACCGCTTGGCACAGGAGTTTATTCCCCTCAATGGCCATTCATTAGAGGAGATGGCTAATATTGCTTTGGCTGCCAGCGTATTTGATGATACATCTGAAGGGAAATCAATTACACTAGTGGCACAAAGCTTAGGCGGACAACTTGATTTTGACCTCAACCAAGCCCTAGGGGTAAAATTTTCTGAGGACACCCGCATGAGTGGCACAAACTTCGAGCGGGGACATAAAGCTCGCAAGGGAGCGGTAACAGCAATTAAAGAATTTATTCGTTTGGGTAATGGACAAGCACCTCCAGAATTGAATTCTGTCTGCGAAAAGATTTCCCAACAGGGAGGTACACCGCTGGCGGTTTGTCTAGATGAGGAAATTTATGGTGTGATTTACCTGAAAGACATAATTAAGCCGGGTATCTGCGAGGCTTGTCAGCAGTTAGGCTACATGGGTATCAATACTATATTACTGACTGGGGACAACCTGATTACGACATCTGTGATTGCCAACCTTGCAGGAGTTAATGACTTTGTTGGTGAAGCGACAGCAGAGGATAAAGTCAGTATTATCCACACAGAACAAACAGCAGGTAAAGTAGTAGCAATGATAGGAGACGGCTCTAATGATGCTGCTGCGCTCCTCAAAGCGAATGTTGGCGTGGTCATGAATACAGGTAGTCAAGCTGCTAAAGAAGCAGCCGATATCATAGATTTGGACTCTGACCCCACAAAGCTGATTGATCTAGTGAGGATTAGTCGGCAATTAGTAGTTACCCGTGGTGCTTTGACTACATTTTCCCTGGCGAATGATATTACTAAATACTTTCTAATTATCCCATTCATTTTTACCACTGTTCATCTGCAGGGTTTAAATATCATGAATTTATCCAGCGCGAATTCGGCTGTCATATCCACACTAATTTATAATGCTGTGACGATTCCGGCTTTAATTCCCTTAGCTTTGAGAGGTGTACAGGTAAAATATCTGCAAACTAATCAACTGCTGCTGCGCCATCTGTTGATTTATGGTTTGGGTGGAATAATTGCACCTTTGCTTGCTATTAAATTCATAGATATGCTCATTGCAACCACCGGTTGGGGATAGAAAAGCCCAAGGTTCTGACCCTATGGAAAACCGCTCAGGGGTCTACATCTGTGGTCAATTAATTCTTTTCTGAACTAGAAACTCACCGCCGATAAATTTTTATGAATTTTATTCGTGAAACTATCACAGCTTTTCGCATGACCTTAGTGCTTTGGTTACTAACGGCAATCATCTATCCTCTGGGGATCTTGGTCATAGGTCAAGCCTTCTTTCCTTTTGAAGCCAATGGCAGCGTTATGGTAAATTTAGACACTCAACCAATTGGTTCAGCTTTGATTGGTCAGACATTCACATCTGAGGGTTATTTTCACGGTCGTCCCAGTAGTGTGAGATACAGCCAAGGAAAACAAGCCAGCCCCACTGGGATATCAGGAGGAAGTAATTTTGCTCCTAGCAACCCGGCACTGTTAGAGCGAATTTTGGAACGGGCTACTGAATTACAAGAGGAAAATATTCAACCGCTGGCTGATTTAATTTATGCTTCTGGTTCTGGCTTAGACCCACATATTTCTTTGAGAGCAGCCCGCCAACAGTTGAGCCGAGTGGCTCTCGCCCGGGATGTGAAAGAGGATGAAATAATACGTTTAATTAGCCGATATACTGATAATAGATTTTTGGGGGTTTTTGGGGAGCCGGGTGTTAATGTTTTGCGATTGAATTATGCCCTTGACTTACAAGACATTAACTCTCAATAAAAATAGGTGATGGGTCATTGGTCAGCCCCTCTCCTTGATCGGGAAAGGGGCGGCGATGAGATTGGGTAATTGATTCAATCCGCAATCCAATGACTCGGTAAAATAATTAGGCTTGACGTGAGTAGTATTCCACTACGAGCAGCTCATTGACTTGTAATGCTACCCATTCTCGTTCAATAACGCCGTTAACCTTGCCAGTTAACTTAGCTTTGTCAAATTCCAGATGACTGGGGAGATTGGCTAATCCAGGATATTGCAAATTGGCTTCTACCAATTTCCGGGAAACTTCGCGGTCTCTGACTGCAACGACTTCACCGGGACGACACTGATAACTAGCAATATTGACTCTGCGACCGTTAACTGTTACGTGACCGTGATTTACCAGTTGGCGGGCGGCTGGAATGGTGGGAGCCATCCCCAAACGAAAAACGGTGTTGTCCAGGCGCATTTCTAGCAGTTGTAGCAGCACTTGTCCGGTGGAACCGGTGACGCGTCTAGCTTTACGTACATAGCGCAACAGTTGCTTTTCGGTTAAACCGTAGTTCATCCGAATCTTTTGCTTTTCTTCTAGACGAACTGCATACTCAGAGCGTTTTTTGCGGTTCTGACCATGCTGTCCTGGTGGATAGGCGCGTCTAGCACTTTTACGACTTAATCCTGGCAATTCGCCTAAGCGACGTACAATTCTGAGGCGTGGCCCTCTGTATCGGGACATGAGTTTCCTTAATCTATTCCTGTTAACTTTTAACTAGACATTGAATTTTGACACTTTCCTGATTATACATCAGGAAATTCCTGGCGATCTGAAACTGCTGACGAAGTTATAGCCTTTGTCGATCTCATGAGTCAGTTCCCGGACTTCTAGCTAAATTATCCTAGATTATCTCTGATTATGTGAGAAGTCGGGGATCTGTGTGACACCGAAGATCATGTATTTGATTATCTTGACGGGATGCGATAGCGCGATCGCTGCTGTTAAAGGCGATCGCCATTCCATATACGCCCATCCCTTTGTCAGGGGAGGGGTTGGGGGTGGGGTTAAACCTCGTCAAACTATTTCCAAAGGACGATCGCCAAGCGCTGCTGTTAAAGGCGATCGCGTAACACACAGGAAATTTACCCAGATATCATAAATATTCAACCCAGTACCGGCGAAATAGTTTTATATTCCCAAAAATCTATCTTTAGGTAGATGACAAAATTACATAAATAGTATTACTGAGATTTAATAAATAAATGACACATTTATTTATTAAATCTCAGTCGAGTGTGGTATTATAAATTTCACCTATTTAAAATGCTTGAAAAAGTTATTTTTCTCATAAAAACTGCGCTTTTCCTGTAATCTCATGGTGATCGCACAATTTTTGTTGTGGAGAGAAACAAAGATAAGAGGAGAGTTTAGTACAGCCTATCGTCAATACTACTTAATCTGTGTACTCTTGGCTGAGGTATTTTGAGATACTACTAAGCATTTACAGCATGACTGGGGATATTTGGTGAACAATTTACCCTTACAGGGTTATTGCAGTGTCAGTGGAGAAACAAATACATGATTGAATTAACAAGACTGGTAGCAACTGGTAATTGGGATTAAGCCCATTAGTCAAAGTTTTACTAGTCAAGCTAGTCCTCAGCAGTTAAACGCAATCCAGACCACCGAAAGACCTTTACTTATTATTTCCGCGCCTGGTTCTGGTAAAACCTTTACTCTTGTTGAGCGTATTGTTTACTTAATTACTCACAAAAGCGTAAAGCCTGAAAATTTATTAGTTGTTACTTTTACAGATAGGGATATCAGAAAAGACATGAATAGATATTATGGGATGGTTTGTATTATAAGCTCTGCTCTTTCAGAACAAGAAGTTGAACAGGTTATTCAAGAATCTTCTCATCTCATTGCAGAGCATGGTGGAACAGAAATTAAATCCAATAAATTGGGTAAAAGACTTCTAGCTTATCCTATTGTTAAAAAAGGTCAGGGAATTCTGATTAAGACCAATTTTCTCAAATCGAGTCGCAAAGTAGCTGGTATATATATTCAAATACAATATCTAGCTGATAGTAAAGAAGTTTCTGAAATCATCAAAGGATTAGAAGCTAAACAAGAATTTGTTCGTTGTTTAATTGTTAAATTAAACAACGAACAAGATGATTGGATAATACAACCTAAACGAAGTAGCAAAAGAAGCGTCAAGATTATAGATAAGAAGATTATACATAAAATTGAGCAACAACAAATTCAGCAAAAAATTATAGTTGACGATCATGATGAAGAGGATAATGGTGATGAACAGGATGATGAAAAACCACCAGTTTTGTCATCGGAAGAAAGAAAAAGAATTACAGAAAAAAATATTAACTATCTGCGTATAACAGTAGATCAAAATACTGAATTATCTAAGCTAAAAAAAGCAGCAAATAATGATGCTTGGGAAGATTTAACAAAATGGATTGCTGAATCTATTTGTGATATTAATTTCGGCGCAGCTAGTAAATCAGTTACAAGATTAACCACAAGAGTCCGACATAAAACTCCCCGTGAAATAGCACAGAGACTAATTATTCATAAATCCTTACAAGCAGCAGGATTAGAATTAATTGGAGATGTGGTAGCAACGGTTAATAATATTTTAGATGGATTAGGAGCAGAGGGGATTGATCTGCCAAAAATAGCCAAATTAGGGGCAGAGATGGTTTGTCAAATCGCAGAGATTTATGGATTTAATATAGATGCTCCTGAAAGAAAACAAGAAGCTTTATTTATATTTGGCTTTATTTTCTTAGGAGAAAAACTAATAGATATAGGAATAGATTGGTTAAAGTTGGGTTACATTAATAAACTCCTAAAAGTGGGCAGTAAAGCCTTAATGATTTATGGTCTAGGTCATGCGGCTTGTTTCTATTATGAATATAAACATGAATCTAAATTTAGTCTCATTCCTCCAGATGATTTACTTAATAAATTGCGTCGAGAAAGAGATGATTACTTCCCCAATGATGTATCAGAAGCAACTGTCAAAGAAAAATTAAGACTAGAAATTTCCAATGCTTTCCCTGAAATTAACTATGAAGATTTAAAGTGTCTACTAGCAGAAAAAAAATGGAGAGAAGCAGATGCAGAAACAGAATATATAATTTCAGAGTTATTAAATAGAGAGATTAAAGACGACACTAGCAAGATATTTGCCAAAGATATCAATAAAATTGATCAGTTATGGTATCATTACAGTCAAGGTAAGTTTGGTTTCCAAGTCCAAAGAGATATTTTTCACCAATCTGATATCAATAAAAAAATTGGTAAGTTTGGAGAAGCATTAGGTTGGCGTGGAGAAGCATCTTTAGGTATTGGTGAGTTTAGTTGGAAAGACTATGATGAATTAGTTTTTGAACTTGATCAATCACCCAAAGGACATCTACCTGCTTTTTGGTTTTATAAATATGAAAAGCACAAATATTTTATTGTAAAATATTTGAAACCAATACTAGAAAGAGATGATTGGCACAATATAAAAGCTTTACCTTTATCTGAAGATGTCAAATTAGCACCAACACTTGATGATGGTGGGGTTAACTTACTTCTCCAAGCTTCAACCACAGATGAATCAGCCGATGTCAAAGATGATAAAGGTGATGAACAGGATCATGGTTATGAAGAGGATAATGGTTATGAAGATGTATCAGAAGCAAACGCTTATCAAGCAGAAAAATCACTAACATCATGGGAGTTAGAATATACCCTCACTGGACATTCAGGGTCGGTTTGTTCAGTAGCCTTCAGCCCGGATGGTCGCACCTTAGCTTCTGCGAGTTGGCGAACCATCCAACTGTGGGATGTAGCAACCCAAGAGGAAATCGCCACTCTCACCCGACATTCATATGGGGTTTTGTCAGTAGCCTTCAGCCCGGATGGTCGCACCTTAGCTTCTGGGAGTGATGATGGCACCATAAAACTGTGGGATGTAGCAACCCAAGGGTCAATCGCTACTCTCACCGGACATTCAGGGTCGGTTCGTTCAGTAGCCTTCAGCCCGGATGGTCGCACCTTAGCTTCTGGGAGTAGGGATGAAACCATCAAACTGTGGGATGTAGCAACCCAAGGGTCAATCGCCACCCTCACCGGACATTCAAATTGGGTTCGTTCAGTAGCCTTCAGCCCGGATGGTCGCACCTTAGCTTCTGGGAGTGATGATGAAACTATCAAACTGTGGGATGTCGCCACCCAAGGGTCAATCGCCACCCTCACCGGACATTCATATGGGGTTTGGTCAGTAGCCTTCAGCCCGGATGGTCGCACCTTAGCCTCTGGGAGTGAGGATAGCACCATCAAGATTTGGCGAAGGCGTTAATTACAGCGCATTTCATCTGAGTACGGAAGCCAGGCTTTAGACAGTGAGGGAAGCTATAATCACAGTAAACCCATTGATTGCAGTGTCTTGATATCAGATTGAAAATCTTCAACATCATAGTTAATGTGTAAACCTCGTTTTGCTAGTTGATGCTGAAATTCTAGGACTGTGATTCCTGTCCATGCTCGGACTTTACCACTGCTAATTTTACCTTGTTGGTAAAGCAAAATGGCAATTTCTAATTTGAGTTCGTCTTCAGTCATGATTGAAGCTCTAAGGATATCATTGGGAATTATGACGCTCATTTGAGAAAACTCCAAGTCCTAATATATGTTTATTCTAATTTTTCTCTCATGCTGGGTGGGAATTGAATGTCTAAGTATTCTACTGAAAGTTTACCAGAGATGAGACGAGTTAGGAGGCGATCGCGTGTTTGTTTGAGAATATTATTTACTTTATTAATACTTCATTATTTTTCCAGCAAACGTTGTTGATACTCATTCTGCGGTTCATGATTTAATATAGATAATTGATCAACCTTTTCAAACCACCGCTTCCACCTATCCGTTAAAGATTCTGAAGATTGAACATTAACTGCTTGATTTTGCTGTTGTGCAATCAAGAAATCAATAAACTCATCTACCCTCGATACCAGAGGATCTGGTAATTGTTGTAACTTATTAACCACAACTTCACGAGTATTCATAGATTTATTCCTTTACTCTTTACTTAATGATAAGGTAATTATCCCCCGCAATCTCTTTAATATAGTCATCCTATTTGACTTGAGAAATTATCACTGAGGAAAGGGAACAGGGAACAGGGAACAGGGAACAGAAATTGTTCATGAATCATTTAGGATTGCTATATTATGGGCAATAATCCCCTCTAACAAATGCACCTCTTGATTTAACTCTAAAATCTCCTCAATAAACTCCTCTTGCGTTTTCCCATCTTCCTCTATCACCACCCCCACATACCGCCCAGGATTTAAAGAATAATCCTGTTCCTTCACTTCCTCCAAAGTTGCCAACGCGCATATTTTTAGATTATCTGGGTTTATACGGAGTCGTGCAAGATTTGAGTCCCCCATGCTCCTCATGCGGTAGCAAATTCTGTCAAACCCCGTTTATTGGGATGATGAAAGCCTAAAACAATATCACTTTGGGGTATTCCGGCTGATAATAAGTCGTCAACAACACATAAATTTGTTGCGTCTTCTTCTACCCAAATTTTGCCATTTTTAATGCACAGATACATGATGATATGCTGGACTAACTTTTTATCATCCCAGCCAAACCGAAACCAAAGATATTGGTCTCTTGCTTCGTCAAAAGCCAAGCGATCACTTGCTTCAATTTCTCGATTTTCTCTATCTTGATTCTTGGTCATTTGATAATATTCAGTCAATATTTTCTGAATCGCCTCACGGTATTTTTCTAGCTTATCCATTGTTTTATTACCTCCTTTTCCATATCTACAACTATTAACAAAACGTTATTTTCATTACTTACTACCTGTACAGATTTTCGTTGAAAAAACTCTCCATAAACGACATCATCAACGGCTAGATATAGTTTATATTCTGGTTCAGTAAGTTGAATAAGTTTACGATAGACAATGTATTGACCTAAAGCACTATGAAAATCGTACATTAGCGACTTGCCCACAAAACTCTTAATTTCTACAACAATCTTTTGTCCTTGGCGTTCTGCGGCCAGAGGTTTTTCTGCTGCTAAATCAGCGAAGAGTTCAGCGTCCTCATATTTAATAAAGTATGGATCATCCGTAATAGTCCAACCGTCTTTTATTAATGCGTTTTTTACTCTATCATGGTATAAATCTTTCGCTGGCATAGTTAATTGAGTAATTAACACTTTCATTCTAAAAAATTTTAAATGCCAGTCACAGCTTTATTATAATAAACTCGCCTCTACCCTGCTTCCCCTCTCCCTTGCTCCCTCTTTCCCATCTCTAAATGTCTAGACTTGTCTAGGATTTATATAGCAGTTGATGAAATGCGATCGCCCCTAGAAGCAGCTACAGAAAACCGCTCAAAGATCAAGTAGTGTTAAACTTCAAAAGCACCAACACCTTAAACTGGGTATAGATGATGGGTGGGTAAAAATGGTCAAAATCACTGGACGTAAATTTGTAGGTGGAGAAAATGTTTATGATATTGGGGTTGAGGGTGACCATAATTTTGTGATTAAAAATGGTCTCATAGCCTCTAATTGTTTCAATAAGTCTCATTCCACCGCCTATGGATATGTAACTTATCAAACTGCGTATTTAAAGGCTAATTATCCGTTGGAGTATATGGCGGCACTGTTGACGGCGAACAGTGGCGATACGGATAAGGTGCAGAAGTATATTAATAACTGCGCTAATATGGGGATTACAATAGATGCCCCGGATATTAATCGTTCTGGTCTGGATTTTACACCGATAGATGGAAAGATTTTATTATTTGGATTTACAGCGGTGCGGAATGTGGGACAAAATGCGATCGCCTGTATTTTGTCAGCGAGAAATGAGGGGGGTGATTTTCAGTCTCTGGGGGATTTTTGCGATCGCGTGGATTTGCGTGCTATTAACCGGCGGACTGTGGAATCTTTGATCCAGTGTGGAGCTTTTGATAAAATTGAATCAAATCGTCACCAATTAATCCGTGATTTAGAACTAGTTTATGATTGGGCGCAATCCCGCGCCAAAGATAGGGCTATAGGTCAGGGTAATCTTTTTGATTACTTAGGTACTAGTAATAGTACTAGTAAGCAAACAGGGAACAATAGTTTTGAAACAGTTCCTAAAGCTGAACCTGTGGCTGATTTTATGCCCCAGGAGAAGTTACGCATGGAAAAGGAATTACTGGGTTTTTATGTATCAGATCATCCCTTAAAGTCCTTAAAGCCAGCAGCATCGCTGCTGACTCCGATTAACCTTTCACAATTTAAAGAACAAACAAAAGATACAAAAGTTTGTGCCGTGGTGATGCTGAACAATGTCAAAAAAGTGATGACTAAGAAAGGCGACCAGATGGCAATTTTACAAATAGAGGATTTAACTGGACAATCGGAAGCGGTGGTTTTTGCCAAAACCTATGAACGCATCAGTGAGCAACTGGAAGTTGATGCGAGGTTAATTGTCTGGGGTAAAGTAGATCGGCGAGATGATCAAAATCAACTGATTGTTGAAGATGTAGAAAAAGTTGAGCAAGTGCAAATGGTGATGGTGGAACTGAATCCGCAACAAGTAAGTGACATCCAAACCATGCATAATTTAAGGACGATTTTACAAGAACATACAGGGGACAAAGAAAGGGCAAAAATTCCGGTGGTGGGAATTATACAATCAGAAACTGCTCGGGAATTGGTTCGCTTTGGTTGGCAATATTGCGTTCAAGATTCTCAGAGTACAGTGGAAGCTTTGCAAAATGCTAGATTTAACGCAAATATTAAATCCCTCACAGGCAGTTAATAAAGCCTTTTTCAGGCTCATGAAGTACACACCAATTCCCTGTTCCCTGTTCCCTGTTCCCTATTCCCTTTCCTCACTGATAATTTCTCAACTCAAATACGAGTCCTATATTTTCTCTTGAGGTGGCTTTGCAATACCTTGCTTGAGGAGAGTGGCCTCAATTTCCCTGATGAATTGCATATCTTCGGGGGAGAGGTGCTGGTTTAGGTTTCCAGAATCTTCGCTGAAAGGGGGTTGCTTGTGGAGAAAATCGAATGCTTGGCGGAATTGATGGGGACAGGCTTTAATAGGGGAGTCAAAATGACAAGCAATAATCTGGCGAAAATCCCAGGTTGCTACTTGTTCAGCCCACGTTAGGACTTGTTGAGGTGCTTGGGGTAAAATGAGAACTTGGAGGATGGGGGCTACAAAGGGTCGTCCATTACCTTGGAGGGTATAGAAAGACTTTTGCCAATCTTCTCGCCACCGAAAGGGAAATAAACCAAAGTAAGCTTTTGGTGAATGGTCTGGTGCTTGGAAAGCATCCCGTAACATTTCCCCTAATCCAGTGGTTGCTAAGGAATGAGGACTAAAGTAGACTGCAAATAGTGAAATACGTTGCCATCCCTTGCGGCGATTTTCTGGATGATCTGTGATGGTTTCCCCTGCATGATCCCGAGCATGGAATAGTAAGGGGTAAGGGTCTAATTGGGTGATTGGGGGTGGTTCTTCGGGTATGGACAGTATGGAGTCAGTGAGAAGTAGGGTGTGCGATCGCTTGTGAAAAAATGCCACTTCTACAAATGAACCGCGTCCCAAGTTGATATCTAGTACCTGATAATCGAACTCATCAGCAAAAGGACTGTGACTACTATCTTCTGGGAGTACCTGAGTGCGTTGTGGGGGAAAACCCAGCCAACTTAGGGGTAAATTGATGGGGAAACTCCATTGATGGGGAGCAACAAAAACCTGTGCTTGGGGGAAGCGGCGAGCAAAAGGACCGACAAAAACCTTATGTTCTAGACCGGAGCTAGTGGGGAGAATAATGTATTTAACATGGCCGTGTTGTGTGACTAAGTTGTTAACGAGGCGGACACATTCAGGAGTGGGAGCCACTGGGGCGTAAACCAGAAGCCCACCCTGTGCTAGTTTAACCACGGTCATCCGAATCGGCACAACAGTGTAGAGAATGCCTTGAAGCTGATCGAATGTCCAGATAGTATCTTTAAGTATTTCTGAGCAAATTGTCCGCCGTTTACCGTAGGGATATAGAGGTACAGCGGGCCAGAAGTGCCATGACCAATCTCGGGGATGAGTACTGGATTGTTCCATTTATGTGCGTGGACGTTGAGGTTTTACACTGTTAATTGTGATTATTGCCACTAAGACGATGGCGAAAACTAGTGCCAGGTTTCTCAGTAAAGAATTTTGCCACTGCTTGATTGCGATCGCCACCAATGCCCAAACTGTGACTCCTGTATAGGCAAAGTCTCGGTGTTGGGTGAGAATGAGGGCGGCAACAGTAAAAGCCACTAATAACATAATAGCAGTCCATATTTCAGGGGAAATCCCCCAGCCTTGCCAACGGTGAAAATACAAAGCAGAGGCTACATTAACAATAGTTGCTACACTAATCCAGCCCAGATAAATACTGATAGGGAAGTGAACACACCACCTCTTGATTTGAGAAACAGATTTTTTGCCAATGCCTAGGCGCAAATAGATAGCAATGAGTGGTATGAGAATTAAGAGTATGGCGATCGCAGACAGGGTAAAGAGTTGGGAGAGGAAAAGATATACCCAGATAATTTGAGCCGCAGAGGCAATCACCAACAAGTACCCGCTTTTGCGTAAATCGTCATCATACCTGTGGTTGGGGAGAAATTGATAAATTCCGAAAGTGAATAAACCTAGATAAATCAGTCCCCAAATAGCAAAAGCATAGTTAGCGGGGATAATCAGGACATTAGCGAAGAAAGTATTAGAAATTTGTCCTATAGTCAATCCCCGGAGCGGATAAATATTAGATACTACGTTGACGACAAAACCGGCAATAATGGCGCTCAAAGTCGCAACTTGCCTGATCAAATCCCCATCATTTCCAGATGTAGAATTCTGCATAAGAGAATCATAAGATTTATGTCCTGGTCTACTTTTATTTTACCGCTTTATGGACTAGGGGTTGATTTTGACAAACTGCCTCATAGCAGAAGTATAAAATACCAAAAAAATATCAAATATAAATAGGCAACAAACCATCAAAGGAGGTTTGTCAGTGGATAACACATTTACACAGAACCAACATTTAGTATCAGTGGCGGCAGGTGAAGTAAACTTAGAGGGGAATTTGGTGATTCCTGATGGAGCCACAGGTATAGTAGTATTTGCTCATGGTAGTGGTAGCAGTCGCCATAGTCCCCGTAATCGATATGTTGCTGGGGTTTTACAACAGGCTGGACTAGGAACGCTCCTAATTGACTTACTAACTCATGAAGAGGAAAAAATTGACCTGATAACCAGACATTTGCGCTTTGATATTGAATTATTGGCATCGCGATTAGTGGATACCACAGACTGGCTAGGAAAGTACCCAGAAACTCATCACCTGCAAATAGGTTACTTTGGAGCGAGTACAGGGGGCGGTGCGGCTCTGGTAGCTGCGGCCAAACGCCCTGAGTCTGTGAAAGCTGTAGTTTCTCGCGGCGGGAGACCTGATTTAGCCGGTTCGGCGTTACCTGATGTCCAAGCACCAACACTGCTGATTGTTGGTGGATACGATAGGCCAGTGATCGAGATGAATCAGGATGCACTGGAACAATTACGTACACAAAAGCAGTTAGAAATTATTCCCAGAGCCTCCCATTTGTTTGAAGAACCGGGGACATTGGCAGCAGTAGCACAGTTGGCGAGTGAGTGGTTTACCCGTTACCTGACACCGGAAAGCTCATAAGCAAAGCCCTCAGATAGTCTCTGGGGGCTTTGATGGAAAAGAATATTGTCCCACCCTTTGCTGGGTAGGACTGGCTATCTATTCCCATGCTATAGGCGGATGGGAAACTCGGCAAAAGAGGTTAATTGCGGAAACGTCTCTTACTTTGCCTGTGTTTGGCAATTTCTTTGCGCTTGCGTTTTTCCAGAGGGGTTTCAAAGTGACGATGCTTCCTCATATCTGGAAAAATACCTGCTTTAGACACTTCTCGCTTAAACCGACGTAAAGCTGACTCGATAGCTTCATTTTCACCCACTATGATTTGGGTCATTATCTCTCCTAATAAGTTGATTTAATTGATCGTTCGACAGTCGTAACGAATTCAGTTACCTAGAGTATACAAAAAACAGACCTTTGTGATTGAAAGCTGAGTAAGGTTTATGGGAGCCGCTAACCTATCGGCGGTTCTGTAAAACCTAGCCAAAGCTATACAATTGCGGCAGAAGCTGACCAAAACCAGAGTAAATCTGTTGCCTGAGCAGTTCAAAACCATATATCATCTTCGGTGTTTAGTCACTGTTTTAAGGTGGTCTTAGTATGACTACTAAGGGGTTTGTGCAACTTTTAAGCTAATCAAAGCGATTAAACTAGATTAACTACGGCATCCGTCAATTCTGACTTGTCAGAAAGCACGATAGAATCATGGGTCACGGTAAAGGCAGTTGCTTGCAAAGCACGCAATAAAATATTGCG
>NZ_JAQMUH010000105.1:0-7740 GCF_028331025.1 Anabaenopsis arnoldii
GCTAGTAGACTGCGAGGTAAAATCAAAAACCTTGTAGACGAATTGCACAAGAAAACTGCTCGATTTTTGGTTGATAACTTTGACATGATTTTACTGCCAACCTTTGAAACATCCCAAATGTCTCAGAAGGCGAAACGACGAATTAGATCAAAGTCAGTGCGCCAAATGTTAACACTCTCTCACTACCGATTTAAGTGTTTTCTCAAGCATAAGGCTTTTGAAACTAATAAAGTAGTTATGGATGTCAACGAAGCGTACACATCAAAAACAGTCAGTTGGACTGGTGAAATCATCCCCAACCTTGGTGGTGCTAAGTTCGTTAAGTCTCCATCTGATGGGCGGGTAATGAGCCGGGACATAAATGGTGCGCGAGGGATTTTCCTACGTGCATTGGTTGATGCGCCCTCTCTTAAAGAGTGTATTTGTTAGTGAATGTTAGCAAAAAAGTATCGGTTTGATTCAAATAATCAGGTAATTTTATATGATTATAGTCATGAAAAGCGGTTCCCCAGAAATGGAAATCAACCGCATTAGCCAGGAACTTACTACCTGGGGACTCATACCAGAAAAAATCATCGGTCAACACAAGGTGGTAATTGGTCTGGTAGGTGAAACAGCCAGTTTAGACCCGTTACAGATTCAGGAACTCAGCCCATGGATCGAGCAGGTATTGCGGGTGGAGTTACCATACAAACGGGCGAGCCGCCAGTTTCGACATGGACAAGCCTCTGAGGTAGTGGTTAATACTCCCAATGGTGATGTTGTATTTGGAGAAGACCATCCCCTAGTTGTTGTTGCTGGCCCTTGCTCGGTAGAAAATGAAGAAATGATCGTGGAAACGGCCCAGCGGGTGAAAGCCGCAGGAGCGAAGTTTTTACGTGGTGGAGCCTATAAACCTCGCACTTCGCCCTATGCCTTCCAAGGTCATGGTGAGAGTGCTTTAGAACTGCTGGCTCAGGCACGGCAAATAAGTGGTTTAGGTATTATTACTGAGGTCATGGATGCTGCGGAACTGGATATGATCGCCGAGGTAGCTGATGTGATCCAGGTGGGAGCTAGGAATATGCAAAATTTCTCCCTGCTCAAAAAGGTGGGGGCGCAACCAAAACCAGTTCTATTAAAGCGAGGCATGGCTGCTACTATTGAAGATTGGTTGATGGCAGCTGAATATATTTTAGCGGCGGGAAACTCCAATGTAATTCTATGTGAACGGGGAATTCGGACTTTTGACCGCCAACACACTCGCAATACTTTAGATTTATCAGTTGTGCCGGTATTGCGGAAGCTCACTCACTTACCGATTATGATTGACCCAAGTCATGGTACTGGCTGGTCGGATTTTGTGCCAGCAATGGCTATGGCTGCGATCGCTGCTGGAACCGATTCCCTGATGATTGAAGTCCACCCCAACCCAGCCAAAGCTTTATCTGATGGACCCCAATCTCTGACACCAGAACGTTTTGATTCCTTAATGCAGGAATTAGCAGTGATTGGTCAGGCTGTGAGACGTTGGCCCCAACCGGTGGTTGCTACAGCTAACTAGGAGTGTTTGCGGCACGCTAAGGCGTAGCGTGCTGCTGGCTTTACCTTCTTCTACCAGAACCAAAAGAGCGACTGGGACTACGTGTAGAACGTCCACCAGAACCAAAACCACTACCAGTATTGCGTCTAGTGGTACCGGATCTATTAGAAGGTCTGAGATTACTGCTACCAAAACCGGAACCAGAGGGGCGATTGGTGGTATTCGTCGGTGGTGTAGTGCGTACGGTTGAACTACCAGGGGATGATCTTCTAATGTTACCTGTGGTGCGGAAAGTCGTGCGGTTGCGCTCCACTGCTGGTGGTGCATTGTAGCGAGTCCGATAGTTATTCACTGCTTGATTATAGGTACTACCATAACCACCGTAACCAGTTAGCACCCCTCCTGATTGATAAGCAGGTGGTACATAGTATTGGGGTCTAAATAACATATTACCGATTACCTGACCGGCGATGTTACCAGCTACAGCGCCGGCAAAAGGTGCCCAGAAGTTGCTTTCTCGTCGCACTACCACTGTTTCTTGTTGTCCTGTTTGGGGATTGGTTTGTGTTTCAGTGACGTTGTGGACGTACTCAATTTTAAAGTCTTCGGTCATATACAAGGCGGGTTCTCCGTTTTCCACCTTCAAAGAAGTCTTTTTTCCCTCCTGGATTTGTTCATCGGTGAGCCTTGCCATTTGCAAATTTTCAGTTTTAAAGGTTGGGGGTCTACTGTTGAGTAAAAACAGTGTATACTCCCCAGTGCCATCGTCAAAACTAGCTTGTTGCACCTGATACTCACCATCATTGAGCTTGCTAGCTGTAGAGGTGGGGCTAACACTTCTAGTTTCAGGGGTGGTTTGGTTAGAATTACCACAGGCTACGGTTGTTAAGCACAAAGTCAGTGCTAAAAAAATCACTGTAAATTTTCGTAATATGCTCATGAGCGTTTTACTATGTTCTATTTTTCAGCTTAACAAGGTTTTATGGGGGTGGGAATGTAGAGACTACCCAACCAGTTACAAGGGAATTAATTCTGGGTAATATTGCAACAGCTGATCATTAGTCAGTTGATCTCCTAACTGTGCTGGGGAGAAATGTACTTGAATGGCGCGCAGTTTTTCTTGATAGTGCAGATTGATTAAAGCTTTTAAACCATCTTTTAATGCGGGGATGTTGGACAAGTCTGCTTCTAAATTGGGAACTTCTCCTTCATAGGCTACAGTCAACATCACAATCACATTCCGGGTTACAGGTATGGAAAAAGATTGATCTGAACCTGAATTGGAACTGGTATCAAAGTCTGCGCCGTAGCGTTGGGCGGAATCACTAAATAATTCGTTGACGTAATCTCCCGCTTCACCTTCATCCCAAAATACGTCGCCTTCATTGGCAGCAGACAGCCAAGCTTGATCATATCGCAAGAGGGTTTCGCAAATTTCCACTAATCCTTCTCCCAGTTCTTGCAGGTCACCTTCAGCTTCTATGGCATCCCTAGCTGTACTATTTAATACTCCTAAAATCGGTGCAACCTCAGATCCGGCTAGATGTAAAAACAAGCGACAAACTACATAGCGAGTTCGACCCATCATTCTATTAAAGGCACGCATTTACTTGCTCCATAATTTTGAATAGTACACTAATAAGTGTGACACAAGTATTGTTGATGTATGCACAAAATACATATAGTGTTTCTGGCTTGAATAGGTACACTAACCCTATAGTTAAAATCTAAGAAGATGAAAATTGGGATTCTAGGACTGGGACTCATCGGTGGTTCTTTGGGTTATGATTTGCGATCGCTTGGTTATGATGTTTTAGGGGTGACTCGTCAGGAGTCTACCTGTGAACGTGCGATCGCTCTTGGTATTGTTGATCAAGCATCTGTGGACATGAGTTTATTAGCCGCCGCAGATGTAGTATTTATTTGTACACCCATAGGTATGATTATACCGCAATTCCAGCAGCTAATTAATTATTTACCTGCCACTACTGTGATCACTGATGTTGGTTCAGTTAAAGCCCCCATAGTCCAGAAAATCGCCCCTATATGGGAAAATTTTATTGGTGGTCATCCCATGGCCGGAACAACAGATAGTGGTATAGATGCGGCTCAACGGCATTTATTTATGGGTAGACCCTATGTGTTGACACCAGATGCTACCACACCCAAAACAGCAATTTCAGTTGTAGCAGAAATTGTGCGATCGCTGGGGGCTAATCTTTATTATTGCCCACCGGAGCAACATGACACAGCGGTGAGTTTAATTTCCCATTTACCTGTCATGGTGAGTGCGTCCTTAATTGCTACTTGTATGGGCGAAACAGACTCCCAAGTGTTGCAACTAGCCCAAAACCTTGCTAGTTCAGGTTTTCGCGATACCAGTCGTGTGGGTGGCGGTAATCCGGAATTAGGAGTAATGATGGCACAATATAACCGCCAAGCATTACTGAGTTCACTACATCAGTATCGCCAAAGGCTAGATGAGTTGACTAACCTGATTGAACAGCAAGATTGGCCAGGTTTGCAGTTAAAGTTAGAGTCCAACCGGAATGACCGACCCAAATTTGTTGACTAATCTTGGGTTGGGTCTCCCTAGTGATGATCAAATTCTAGGACCTCTTGTTAGCATCTACAGGCATTATAGATGTAGATATAGAAAGATAAATTTTCAAATGACCATATACTTTTACAAGGTGTGGCAACCTTATGGCTGTTTTTCTAATTTTTCTCCCCACGGGATCACAATTCATGGTACTTACTGGCCCACTGTAGAGCATTATTATCAAGCACAAAAATTTGTTGGCAGTGTAGATGCAGTTATTATACCTGTGATTCATGCAGCCGAAACCCCGGAAGTAGCAGCGGCTTTAGGCCGCTGTCCTACTCGCCAACTGCGTCCAGACTGGGAGATAGTCAAAACCCAAGTTATGGGACAAGCTGTACTGCAAAAGTTTCTGACTCATGGCGACATTAAAGAAATTCTTTTGAACACAGGTAATCAAACCCTAGTGGAAAACTCCCCCAATGATTATTTCTGGGGTTGTGGAGTACAAAAAACCGGTCAAAACCATCTTGGGAAAATTCTTATGGCTGTGCGTGAAGAAATCCGCTCATCACAACTTTCTACGGTATTTTTAGGGGGACGTAAGTTAGATTAATTACAGATTAGTGGAAATTGCCTGTACTGGACAGGTAGGGATACACTGTTCACAGACAATACAGCGCGATCGCGTGAATGTCAACTTATATGTTTCCGGTTGTAAGCTCAGGGCTTCTGTAGGGCAGACCCCAGTACACAAACCACAATGTACACAGACATCCTCATCAATGACAATTTCACCTAGGTTGTGAGAAACATTGATATGGCGCGATCGCATCCACTCAATAGCTTCATTTAAGCGGTCAATATCTCCAGACAATTCTACCACAAGTTTGCCAATTTGGTTAGGAGCCACTTGGGCGCGGATAATATTGGCAGCAACGTTAAATTCTTTAGCCAGTAAGTAAGTAACTGGCATTTGAATAGCCCGTTTAGGAAAAGTGAGAGTAACTCGTTTTTTCACAGGTTCAGTAAAGACTTTAGTTTTTTTTTAAATTTTAACTCTGGGGCGATAGGGTAAGCGCTGCTGTTCAAGGCGATCGCCATTCTATATACTCCCATTCCCCGTGGTTAGCCATAAGGCTTTGTTGAAGTTATGTAAAAGGGTGTTGAAAAGGATGTATAATCAATGGAGAATATCCATCAAAGATTGAAATTAGGACAAAAGCTTAACTTTTAGCATCAGGAGGACAAAACAATGACAGTAACACTTACTATGTCGTCCCTCTACGCTAAACTATCCAAAATTGGGTTAAACCAACACTATGTAAAAAATAATGGTTTACCAAGTTGGTGGAATGATGAACTCAACGATAAACCCATAGCTGTGTTAGAAGGGGCTGGTTATATCGCTGATCACCTTAACCTTAACTTAGAATCCTTGTTGGTAGAAGAAAACATTAGGTTTAATTCCTCCCCTCCTACTAAGTTTAAGCAGCATAACAGCAGAAATCAGGATCACCCTTATCTAGCTCAAGCTTTAGCTAGTCGGGTAGCTGAGTTAACTGCCTACGGTACGGAAGCCAATTTTACATCTTTACCCACTGATGTTAAGAAAATTAGAGCAGAAATTTTAACAAATCATACCACTGTTAATTTAAAATCCTTACTCGAATATTGTTGGAGTAAGGGCATAGTTGTTGTTTATTTTAACAATTTCCCTCCCAAGATCAAGAAGTTTGCTGCATTAATTCAATGGAGGTTTAATAGTCCTGTAATCATTCTCAGTTCCCAACATAAATACTCTGCTAGATTAGCTTTTGACTTAGCCCATGAATTAGGTCACTTAGCATTAGGACATCTAAAAGAAGGTATTTTAGTTGATGAAGAAATAAAGTATGATTGTAATCAAAATGATGATGATGAATGTCAAGCAAATAAATTTGCTACTCAGTTATTATTAGGTGATTGTGATAATTGTTTAGAAGATCAGCGTATTCTTCACCATAACCAGTTAATTAAGTACGCTCAATTAATCTGTCAAAAAAATCCTCATGTTCATGTGGACTCAATTGTACTTAATTATGGTTGGCATACAAAGAAAAACTGGGGTTTTGTTCAGAAAGCTTTAAAGAAATTAGACTCCTTAGCTAATGGTCAACAAATTGTTAATGAATATTTAGCTGATAGATTAGACTGGGACAAGTTTAATGATGAAAGCTATGAGTATTTAGAAAAAGTCTTAGGAGTTTAATTTTGTCAGGGTCATTTTACTGTTTAGATAATGATATTATTCTTAAACTGGCTACCTGCGATTTATTTAATGAAACCCTGATGACATTTGAGATTAATGCAAGTCAAATACAAATACTTGATAGTTTCAAATATAAATTTGATGTAAACAGGCAAATTAAACGTAGAAGAGGGAATAAAGCCGACAATAATTATACAGAATTTGATATTAAAAAAGCATTAGAAATCGTTGAAAATTGTGCAACTCTTTCAGAGCATAATCCTAATATTGATAGAGATATTTATTTGAGACTGATGGATTCTTGTAGAAGAAGCAATGATAAAAAAGATACAATTGATCAAGGAGAAGCAATTTTAATCAGTTATATTTTCTACCTGAGTCAACAGGGTTATACCAATAATTATTTATTAACCCACGATAAATGCTGTTTAAGGGCTTTAATAAAGTCTGGTTTTACTGAGATTATTCAAAATCTTGAGGGTAGAATTTGGTGTTTAGAGCAATTGATTTTTAAGTATATTGAAAAATTTGGTTTTGATATAATACAAACAAAAGTTTACCCTAGCCGATATTGTGACCAGAATATAAAAATGATATTTGGTTATAGTATCAAAGCAACAGAAGAGGTAGTAAAAGAAAATTTGAACAGAGAAATTATAGTATTAAGACGAGAGACTGGTAACTTACTTTATCCTTATCCCTAATTCTTATAGCATTTCCCATGCTCGTGAGGTACAAAGTTTTTTAGTTTGAGGGAACACACCGAACACACCGAACACCGTAATAGGAAATTTGTGTATACTTCATTAACCTGAAAAAGGTGCGCGCTGCTGTTATAGGCGATCGCCCCCGTCTCAAAGTTCCCATCACCACTTCCGGGGTTGAAAATCCGGCTCATTTAAAATCACCACATCATCACCGCACAGACCCAAAACAAATAAACCTTAACCAGAACGGTGTAAAATTTACATTTAATGCTACATAGAGATCCGGGGGTTAGAAACCCCCGTCTAATAGCTAAAGTCAGATAAATCTGACTAAAAAATCATGTATGTGATCATAGTCTAGACCGCCAATAAACCTTTGCGTACCTTTGCGCCAAACTTTGCGCCCTTTGCGTTTAACAACAGATAGTGGATATAAACGAATAGATGATAGATCAGATAGGAGTTTTATCTCTACCCTAAGATAGATGACAAACTTACAGTTATTCTAACTTAAAGTTATTTACACTTGTATAAATTTTAATAAACTGTCTGCTAAATCACTGTCAGCTATCCTCTATATTTAAATTTCTGCCCTTGTATATCCCCTAGTTTCCCCATGTCCAGACTTTTGATTAGCCAGTACCAAGCAGAAGTAGCCAAAATTATTCAGTTTGGCGGTTCCCGCAAAGAAACTTCTATTCGCGTGGCTTTTCAAAAC
>NZ_JAQMUH010000106.1:0-51408 GCF_028331025.1 Anabaenopsis arnoldii
AGGCTTACCGTATAAGGGAAATAATGTTGGTTATTGAAGAAAATGCCTGAATATTCCTTCTTAATCTCTGTTCGGTGTGTTCCCTGTTCCCTGTTCCCTCGAACCAGTTGTTAAATTAGCATAACAAGTACGGTAGAGCCAGAAATGATTGTGTAGCACTGTTTTTATCTATCTGAATCTGTGCTACACGCTCCACTATAGTTTCAATATTTGGGAATACTATTGATGTCATTTTAATATGAAACCCTAAGATACAATAGATTTGTATACTTGACTAGCAAAAACCTATAGCTTATAGCAATAGGGGAGTTCTTGATAACAGTTTTTGTCTTCATCAGTGTTTTCAATGTCGCCTAAAAAGTATTTTACTAAATTGTTTAATTTTTTGGGGCTAATTTCCCTCTGGTTGTCTTCATATACAGAAAACAATCACAGGGATATTACCCCCATATATAGTCACTCAAACTCCAAAAAATTACGACTCAGTAGCTAGTTCACTGTTACCACGTTGACGACGACGGGTGAGACTATTAAACAGCATCACACCGATGGACTTGATCAAATTACCTTCCAATTCCTGGAACATCTTCATATTCATCCCAAAGGCGGCGTTAGCTTCATCGACAATGCGATCGCCTGTAGCATCATCAATAGGTAATTCATCCAGAGTTTGACGGTATTGAGTTTTGAATCCCTTCTCGTCGGTAATCTCTGCAAACTCATAGAAAGCAGTACCTTGACCTTCCGACAAGTTCATGGCTGTGACTGCAATGTTTTTGAGGATTTGACCCCCTGATAGGTCACCTAAATAGCGGGTATAGGAATGAGCGATTAATAATTCTGGTTCTGTTTGGGAAATTTCGCGGATGCGTTGCACATAAGCCTCACCTGCTGGCGATAGTTGAATTTCCCCCCGCCAGTTAGCACCAAAATAGTAACTTAGGTCTTGCTCTAAAGTTTGCTTACGGTTGAGTTGGGGAAAGTTAATTTTACCGACAATGGGATGCTGACGGTGTTTTTCCATCTCTTCTTCCATGGCCGAGTAGATGAAGTAAAAGTTAGCAACTAGTTTTCGGTAGGAGTTTTTCTCTACAACTCCCTTTAAAAAGCACTTGACAAAACCCACATTTTCTGCCATTGTATGGGCTTTTTTAGTGCCTACACGTAATTTGCTTGCTAAATTGCTGCTCATACTAAATCTCTCAAGTTAAAAGGTTAATTGCCGAATTTAGGATTTATGAATGACTAAAAAAGCCATTAAGATGTTAGATTAGAACTATTTGATGAGAATTTATATTAATTTTTTTTAAGTATCTTGAATTTGTAGGTTGCTCCAAGGGTCTATAGACCACTACCACCAGGGTGAAGTCAAAACTAAAACATCTGATTTTTACCATCCTGGTATCAATCCTAGTTATTCCGCCTGTGTTCAAATTGCTAAATAGCAGCTAACAAGTGTAGAAAGGAATAATTGAATTGAAAACCATTAAATAAGATAAAACTCGGTAAATATTAAATATTGACAATTGAGAAAGGATAATACAGTATTGTCACATAATAATGTGTGATTCAAATGATTTTCGCCAAAAAAAGCGCATATATTACTTACACAGAGAAACTTAACTCAAGTATAACTGCTGAGTCAACCTGTAATTACGTGGGATATTGAACTTATGGTGACATCTATCAACACAAACCAAAGTAACGTTCAAGGTAGTTATCCATGTGAATCTCACAATTGGAGGTTAAACCTAAGTTCAGTAGCTAATACCCGCTTATTTGGTACAGACGGTATTCGTGGGCAAGTAGGAGAATTACTAAATGCTCCCTTAGCTTTGGAAGTGGGTTTCTGGACGGGTGTGATTTTGCAAAAACATGGTGGTCACACAGGGCCAGTTATCCTGGGGCAAGATTCCAGAAACTCTAGTGATATGCTGGCAATGGCGTTGAGTGCGGGGTTAACAGCGTCCGGGGTGGAGGTTTGGTATTTGGGGTTATGTCCCACTCCTACCGTGGCTTACCTCACCAGTATGAGTGAGGCCATAGGTGGAGTGATGATTTCTGCTAGTCATAACCCACCAGAAGACAACGGGATTAAGATTTTTAATGGTAATGGTACTAAATTATCTCCAGCCTTGCAGGCGGAAATCGAGGCGGGAGTAAGGGGTGATGGAGTTGCAGGTAAAGTTACTAATTGTGGACGGCATTATTCTCGCCGGGAACTAGTAGACCAGTATGGGGACATCTTAAAGCAATCCTTGCCGGAAAAGGTCAATCTGCAAGGACTGAAAATTGTTTTAGACCTAGCGTGGGGTGCAGCGGTGGGGTTAGCACCCAAAGTATTTACCGCCATGGGGGCGGAGGTGATCAGCCTACATAATCAAGCTGATGGCGATCGCATTAATGTTAACTGTGGATCGACTCACCTAGGAATTCTGCAAGCCGCGGTCAAAGAACATAACGCAGACTTGGGCTTTGCCTTTGATGGCGATGCCGATCGCATTTTAGCTGTAGATCATACTGGTAGGCCAGTAGATGGCGATTACATCCTTTACCTATGGGGTAGACACCTACAACAACAGCAACAACTACCAGATAACCTGATTGTTTCTACAGTCATGGCTAACTTAGGCTTTGAGAGAGCTTGGCAAAAACAGGGTGGGAAGTTAATTCGCACCGCCGTAGGTGATCAATATGTGCAAGCAGAAATGATGCGCACAGGGGGGATGTTAGGTGGTGAACAATCTGGTCATATTCTCTGCCGCCATTATGCCATTACCGGTGATGGGTTGTTAACAGCATTACATCTAGCAGGATTGGTGACAGCAGCGGGTGTTCCCCTCAGTCAAATGGTAGATGAAAGTTTTCAAACTTACCCCCAATTATTGCGGAATGTGCGAGTTACAGATCGCGATCGGCGATTAAATTGGCAAGATTGCCAACCCTTGCAACAAGCGATCGCCCAAGCCGAAGCTGCAATGGGTGATGCGGGGAGAATATTAGTCCGGGCTTCCGGTACAGAACCGGTAATCAGAGTCATGGTAGAAGCTGTTAATGATGAATTGGCTAACCACTGGACAGATGAATTAGTATCTCAAGTCCGGCAGCACCTAGCAGTTTAAAACTGTTAAATTTTCATAAGTTGATTTTCCAGTCTTGACGGGAAAATGAAATTTTGTTAAAAAGTGCTAAAAGCCTCTAGGAAAACCGTGTATTGTGTCATGATGGCAAAGTAGAATACATATGCCTTTCTAAATTACAGGGAATCTTACATGACTCTCCGTCTTGGTGATACAGTACCTAACTTTACACAAGCATCCACACACGGCGATATCAACTTTTATGAATGGGCAGGTGACAGCTGGGTAGTGCTGTTTTCTCACCCGGCTGATTTCACCCCCGTTTGTACCACTGAACTAGGCACAGTGGCCAAACTCAAACCGGAATTTGACAAACGTAACGTCAAACCCATCGCCCTGAGCGTTGATGATGTTGACTCCCATAATGGCTGGGTAGGAGATATCGAAGAAACTCAAGGAACCGCCCTCAATTACCCAATTCTCGCCGATGCAGACAAAAAGGTTTCTGACCTTTATGATATGATTCACCCCAACGCAGCTGCTAACATCACCGTGCGTTCTGTCTTCATCATCGACCCTAATAAAAAACTGCGCCTGAGCTTTACCTATCCCCCCAGCACTGGCCGCAACTTTGATGAACTTTTACGGGTAATTGACTCTCTACAACTGACCGATAATTACAGCGTAGCTACACCTGCTGACTGGAAAGATGGGGATGATTGTGTCATAGTCCCCTCACTCAAAGATCCAGAAGTTCTCAAAGAGAAATTCCCCAAAGGCTACCAAGAAATTAAGCCTTATCTGAGAATGACCCCTCAGCCTAACAAGTAAAACTGCTCCTTAGTCCACTTACAATATTAAACCCAGCGCCAAGACCAGACGATACCTTGGCGTTTTTGCCTATCAATCTAGATTAAACCGTCTTCTTGTCACAGTGGCCAAGGGTGCAAATCCTTTAATAACACAACAAAAGCGATCGCTCAATAGCTGGTCTTGAGACCGACCCAAAGCAAGAGATATTCATGGCAGAATCTGTACATCTGAACACTGCCATCAGGCAAAATTTTTATAGACAAGAACTCAGGTAAAATCAAAATGGATATCAAAAATGGATTTGTTGGCACCGTTGGTAACACACCACTAATTCGCCTAAACAGCTTTAGTGAAGAAACGGGTTGCGAAATCCTTGGTAAGGCAGAATTTCTGAATCCTGGGGGTTCCGTCAAAGACCGCGCTGCACTTTATATTATTGAAGATGCGGAAAAAAAAGGCCTACTCAAGCCCGGTGGTACTGTGGTTGAAGGAACCGCCGGTAATACTGGTATTGGACTAGCGCATATTTGCAACGCTAAAGGCTATAAATGCCTAATTATTATTCCCAATACCCAATCCCAAGAGAAAATAGATGCACTCACGACCCTGGGGGCACAAGTGCGCACCGTTCCCGCAGTTCCCTACAAAGACCCCAATAACTACGTTAAACTATCTGGCAGAATCGCCGCCGAATTAGATAATGCTATTTGGGCTAATCAGTTTGATAACTTAGCTAACCGCCTCGCCCACTACGAAACCACGGCCCCAGAAATTTGGGCACAGACAAAGGGGAAAATTGACGCTTGGACAGCTGCAACTGGTACTGGTGGTACTTTTGCTGGTGTATCAATGTACCTAAAATCACAAAATCCATCTGTTAAATGTGTAGTTGCCGACCCCCTAGGTAGTGGACTGTATAGCTACATCAAAACCGGTGAAATCAAGATTGAAGGTAGTTCTATTACAGAAGGCATCGGTAATAGCCGCATCACTGCCAATATGGAAGGCGCACCCATTGACGACGCTATTCAGATAGATGACACAGAGGCTTTACGGGTGGTATATCAACTGCTGCGGAAAGATGGGCTATTAATGGGCGGTTCCACGGGGATTAATGTTGGCGCGGCTGTAGCTTTAGCAAAGCAGATGGGACCAGGACATACTATTGCTACCATATTATGTGATAGTGGTTCCCGGTATCAGTCACGCATATTCAATCACCAATGGCTAGCCTCAAAAGGATTAGTCATTAGTGATTAGTAGTTGGTTATGGCGCTAGGAATATCTCACCTGATTAAACCTTAGCCCCACCCTCTCCTAGGTAAGGAGAGGGAGCTTATCAGTCAATATTTTTGCTGTATATCTACCACTTGATAGAGCAATGTCAAATATAAGTCAACCATCCAACTTCCCAAAGACAGACCCAAAGTCTGCGGCTAGATGTGTGCGAGTGTGCCAAAATCGTACTTGTAAAAAGCAAGGTGCAGCAAAGGTATTAGCCGCTTTTACAAGTTTACCAGTTGCCAATGTAACGATAATAGCCAGTGGCTGCTTAGGACAGTGTGGTAACGGGCCAATGGTGCTAGTTTTACCCGATATGGTTTGGTATAGCGGCGTTAAACCCGATGAAGTACCTCTACTGGTAAAACAACATTTGTTAGGTGGTGAAAGTGTCAAAAAAATGCTATATCGTCGCTTTCATCGCTAATATTAAGTAAATCCAAAATATAAAATACTACTCAATTTCTGACCAAGGGGAAAATCCATGAATATTCAGCAGCTGCGCCAGTCCGTGAAAATTAAGTGGCTGAGTTACTACCAGCAAAATCGCTCTTGGCTGGCAAAAATCAGGGTTTGGGGTACTTACAATGGTCTGCGTCGTCCTTCATCTGGGTTTATTTTGGCCACTTTGTCGGTTTTAGAGCCGCAATTTCAGGATTATCTTTCTTTTATGGTGGATTTAAATAGTAATCCCGATCAGATAGTTACAGCTTTAGGTCTTAACTTTAATCCTGACCAAGAATTAGATGTAATTAACTCTGAGGATTCTACAAGTGAGTGGGAAAGGGAATCTTTGCCAGAAAATTATACTCAAACCAAAGATGTGGCTTTAGTTGCACCTACTATTAAGATTGCTAGTCCTGCCACTGCGAATGTTAATCTGCCGCGCTTGCCTGAATCTGTTGCACCGTATACAAAAAATCATGAAATTATTCCCACGGTTGCAATGGCGACTAAGGTTACTTCTGCACCGGGTGCTAAAATAGCATATTCTACTAAACTACCTGCCAATTTACTACGTCAATATCAACCAGTGCGATTACCTCTGACAGTAGGGGAAAGGCGATCGCCCCTAGCAATGACAATGGAGGTAATTCACAAAGCCAAAACTCGACCTTGTGCAAAAGTCCGAGATCCTCGGTTTGATCATCTACCTATGAAGTTTTGGACTCTTTTACTACAAAAAAACTATTTAACTGGGGTTTTATTCCTACTTGACTACCTCAAACGCCCAGTTTCCCGGAATCAGGGGGAAATATCGCCAAAACCGAAAAATGTTCGCCCTCAACTCACCCCATCACCTAGTACCCATAGTCGTAGTCTGGCGAATTGGATAGATGAGTTTTGTCAGGGTAGAAACTATAACCCAGAACAAGCTATTTCCATGTAATCTTGAGGTCGCTACTTCTACAAAAAAAGCAGCATCTTTGATGAATCAAAAATCCCCAATTATTCGTCACTGAAGTTATCAACACCTAACTACGTTGAGAGTGGGAAATCATTTATGTTTGCACAACTTTTCAAGTTTGGATGTTTGGGCAGTCTTGGCTTATCATTACTAATGAGTAATTCTACGGCACTAGCTCAATTTAATGATTCTAGTTCCGGTGAGGTGGTTGTACCCACCATACCCTCAGGGGGTACATCAACGCCAACCACTCCACCCATAAACACACCAACGGTAACTAGTGGCACTCGGTTTACTTGTCAATTTTATAATGGACAGTACACTGTCATGTACCAACCACAAAGTATACCAGGAGAATTCTTCCCCTGGGCTGCACCTAGGACTTTAGGTGGTGGTTGGAGTCCCCAAAGACGCTGTGAAGCTATTGCCAGTCGCTTAGAATTATATCGCCCAGATGGTCTGGAAGAACTGCAAACATCTGTACAAAATAATGAAAACATCGTTTGCGTGACTACACGGACTAATCCTTTGTGTCGGATTGTGTTGACTGTACCCCGTGATAAAGACCCATTTGTAGTACTCAATGACGTTTTCCAAAACTTGATTACCGCTGATAGTGGAAGACAGACAGTACCCGTGAATACTTATATTAGCAATGGTAGAAGAGTAAATGGATTAGACAACTTAGGGCGCACAGTTGTAGGTCGTGGTAACAATCCCATGACTGCATCTAGAAGCGGTATTAATTTAAAACCTTTCCTCACCCGTGAAGATGGTGGAACTTTGACCAGTAGCACTACCCAGAACCCTGAGTCAGCACCTGCAAACCGCCGTCGCTTGAATCCTAATAGTTTCCCTTAACACTGGCAATTTTGATTAGTCCCCAAGGCGATCTCTAGGGTAAGATTTATCTAGACTTACCCAGAACTTACGCAAAACAGAACGAAACTAGGGGTAATTCATGAATCACCCGTACATCAGAACTAGGTTTTTAGTCCAATCTTGCGTAAGTCTTATTACCCTAAGAGGTTGTTTGGAAAGTATTAAACAGGTAATTTTTATATTAGGGAACAGGGAACACCGAACACCGAAGGATTGGGGAATGGGAAGGATTGGGGAACACACAAAAAACAATAAAATCCAGTCCCCTCCCCTGACAAGGGGAGGGTTAGGGTGGGGTCAAACAATGTTTGATACACTAATCATGACTTATCAAACATCCTCTAAGAAAAATCCCAGGCATCAAAAGTATTTGTGTTCAAGAAATCTAATCAACCTATTCAGCTAAACGTAAGTATTGAGTAGAAATATATATGAAATTGCTCGATTGAGAATAAAGTGCGGTTGGCGTTTATTTTAGTGTCTCTCACTAGATTATTATCCTAAAATAGGATATATTTACATATATCATGATTTGAAGAGCCGAAAGAATCAATGAGCCGATCTAATCCAGAAGCTAGTTCTACAGTTACCTTGAAAAGTAAAGCCACCAGTACAGTTGGCCGCGGAAAGGTCGTTAGCCCAAACACCAAACTTAACTTTTCGGAATGGAGAGATGAGTACGTTGCTTTATTTCTAGGTAATAGCTTTGAACATTATCAAGATTGGGAGCAGCCTAGTGTAATCGTTTCAGATGGGGCTTATGGTATTCTTGGTTTTGAAGGAGACACATCTGATCATATTGATTTGCCCAATTGGTATGAGCCTCATATTGAGGAGTGGTCAAAAGCAGCGATGCCATACACAACACTCTGGTTTTGGAACTCAGAAATTGGCTGGGCTGTGGTACATCCAATTTTAGAAAAGTATGGTTGGCGCTATATTAACTGCAATATTTGGAATAAAGGCAAAGGTCACATTGCAGGGAATGTTAACACAGAAAAAATTCGCAGATTTCCGGTGGTTACAGAAGTTTGTGTTCAATATGTAAGAGAAGTTAGAATTAACGAACTTACCTTAAAAGCCTGGTTACTGAAAGAATGGAAACGGTCTAGATTGCCTTTACGAAGAGCAAACGATGCTTGTGGTGTGGTAGATGCGGCCACTAGGAAATATTTTGATCAAGGACATTTATGGTACTTTCCCCCTCCAGAGATGTTTGAAAGGCTAGTAAATTATGCGAATGAGCATGGTAGCTCTGAAGGAAAACCTTATTTTTCTCTAGATGGTAATCAACCATTGACAGGAGCACAATGGAGTAAAATGCGATCAAAGTTTAGATGTCCTCATGGTTTTACCAATGTATGGGAACGCCAACCCCTACGAGGTGATGAAAGAGTTAAAACAACATCTGGAAAGGCATTGCATCTTAACCAAAAGCCTCTCGATTTGATGACCATGATTATTGAATCATCAAGTGATGAATATGATGTAGTCTGGGAACCCTTCGGGGGACTGTTTAGTGCGTCTTTAGCAGCCCGGAAACTCAGGCGCAAAGCCTACTCGTGTGAAATTGATCCAGATTATTTCTATTATGGAGTCGAGCGATTTAATCCAGAAGTTCATCAATGCTCTCTTCTTTAATCCCTAGATACTCCTGCAATGATTTTTTTATAGTGACTTGTTGGTGGCTTGATAAAATCCTGTTCCATTGTTTAACTGGCATACCACAAACTTCAACCCTGTAAACACGTTTCTTGAATTCCTCAATGCCGGGGTGCATAATTCTGTCTATTTTAGCAAAGTTAGTGTCTAGCCTGTATTTATATCGTATTAGTAATTCCCGTAGAAGGTGCTGATATTCCTTAGTCGGCTTGTAAATTTTGGCTTCAGATCCCCATGAGTCAACTATTTTCTGAGCCTCTAAAAATTCACTGTCAGAACCTTGAAATTTATAGCCATTAGTGTTCGTTTGCTGTAAATTTGCCGTCCTTTGGGTTGTATCCTCTGGCTCCAAAACAAGATAGTCTGGCGGATTATGGTAATGAGTGTCTCTAGCTAGAGCTACTGACAAGCCAGATACAACACACACATCTAAAATACGAGGTTTTCCGTAAATAATCTTCTCAGGTAGCCATGCCAATATCGCAACGTGAGTTTGATCAAATTGAAAGTGATTCTGGCTATCTTTGAATCGCGCTGTTATCTCTGTTGCCAATGGAAACCATGCTTTAATCTCTAATCCTGGTATTGGTTGAATGTTTCCCACAAAGATAGCATCAGGGAATCCCGGATCTTGCCTCTGCCATGTTCCAAATTCAGCAAAATCATCCTGCTTATTTAAAAACTCAACAGTGTTAAATTCGATTAGATTTCCCAGTAATGGTGAAAGCTTCGAGATCACTTTAGCTAAATTGACTGCTGCATTAACTGTCATAGGTTTAGATATGTTTAAAACATCAAATGTATGCCCCGATAAATTAGCTAAATACTCAGCAGCAAGTTTGATTACATCTTGTGTGTTCATCATTTTTCTTCACAAGATGCTTTAGATATTTGTTGTTCAACCTTCCTCAGAATGGCACAAGGATCCACGCCAATTACCCGAGTAACTATGATAAACTCAACGACATCCAAGCGCCGCTCCCCATTCTCATATTTAGCAACAAAAGATTGGGGTTTTTCAAGAGATTTAGCGAGAGATTCCTGAGTAAGTTGTGCTTCCTTGCGTGCCGCAATCATACAGCGCCGGAATATTTCATACTCATGGCTGGAGATAGATTTCATAGGGCTTTGGCTTTAGCACTATATGTATGTCAGTACAATAAACCTATTTTCGGATAATCCCAAAACAGGATAAAAGGTGGGTTGAGCTAATTAACAAGATTCCTGTGTTTGTCCGTCCAGTTTAATAGGAGAGGCGATCGCGGATTCTCAAAAACTATGATCATAAATTACGATAAAGCCTGAATTAACGCCTTACCTTTGAGAAAAGCCTCCTCAAACTCAGCTTCCGGTTCAGATAAAGCCACAATACCACCGCCAATCCCAATAGAAGTCCCTCTAGGAGTCAACACTGCGGTACGAATGACAATATTTAAATCTGCTGCACCATTGAGAGCTAAAAACCCAATAGCACCGGAATAAACTCCACGAGCTTCAGATTCTAACTCATCGATAATCTTCATAGTTCTAATTTTCGGCGCACCCGTCATCGAACCACCGGGAAACGCCATTCTAATACAATCAGTAGCAGTCATATCCGCGCGTAAATAACCCCGAATCGTACTCACAAGTTGATGTACTGTGGCGTAAGTTTCCACATCCATCAACTTTGTCACCTGGATACTACCCACTTCACATACCAAACCTAAATCATTGCGTAACAAATCCACAATCATTAAGTTTTCGGCGCGGTCTTTTTCACTACTGAGCAGTTTTTCCCGCAGTATTTTATCTTCCTCTGGAGTCTGACCACGGCCTAAAGTTCCTTTAATCGGCTTAGTTTCTACCCACCCAGCGCGGTCAATACGTAAAAATCGTTCTGGGGATGAACAAGCAATAGCAACTTCACCAAAGCGCATAAATGCCGAGTAAGGAGCCGGATTAACTCGGCGTAAGGTACGATAAAAGCATAATGGATCGGGAGCAGCATCTGTGTAAAGTTTATTAGTCAAACAAATTTGATAGCTTTCCCCGTCCTTAATTTTGTGCAGACATTGGTAAATATCATTTATGTAGGTCTGGTGAGAACGACTCAGACGAAAATTGATGGGGGTATGACTAAGGGGCGGTACAATAGGTGGAAGGTCTGGGAGTGTGCGCAGTTGTTTTTCTGTTGACTCTAACCACTCCTTTGCTGCTGTAGTTTGATGCTGTTTGGCCAGACATACCAGATAGGTAGTTTGTTCTTGGTGGTCAAACACAATGATTTGATCAGCTAACAGAAACATAGCATCGGGAAGGGGTCCACAATGAACTAACTCAGAACCACATTCTGCCTTGATTTCATAACCAAAGTAGCCCACAAACCCACAATTGAAGTCAAAGGGTAGCTCATCAGACTGATAACTACGCTCATTAATTTGACTTTGAAGATAGTCAAAAATACTGGCATTTATCTGTGTCTTTTGACCAGATTGGGTAATAGTTAATTCTCTAGTTTCCGTGCGGTATTCAACCAACAAGCTATTTAAACCGCCACTTCCTCCCATAAAAGAGAAGCGAGAAAGACCAGGCTCAACTAAGCTACTATCAAGCCAAAAGGCGTGAGTATCTTTACCGATCGCTTGTGTGGCCTGGCCATACAGATGTACAAACACCTGTTCTGGATCTGGATAGATATCCAGTTTTTGACTATAAACTTGGTACTGGCAAGGAAGAATAGGATTTTGTCGAGTCAATTTTTTGGCACTGTCTTGATACTTAGTTTCTCTCTCTCGGTTCGGGGATAAGTTCTTAGTAAAATTACGGAAGTTTTCTAAAATCTTCCAGCCGTATTCAGTGCAGATTGATTCGGGATGAAATTGCACACCCCAAAATGGTAAATACCGATGACGCAGCCCCATGATCAATCCGGCTTCTGTCCAAGCGACTCTTTCTAAACAGTTGGGTAAGTCTTGGGCAACCATTAAGGAATGGTAGCGTACCACAGAGAAGCCCTGGGGAATTCCCTCAAATAGAGCAGAACAATTGTGATATATTTTACTAGATTGCCCATGCATAACCTCCGGTGCATGAGTTACAGTACCGCCGTATACATGAGCTAGTCCCTGGTGACCAAGACAAACACCCAGCAGGGGTACATCAAGATTTTGGAGATTTTGAATCACTTGGCCGCAGCTACCAAAGTCCGAGACATTTTCTGGACGACCCGGACCTGGGGAAATCACAACATTGTCAAATGTGAGTTTGATTACATCCTTCCAATCAATCTGATCATTGCGAATTACCAGGGGAAGTTCTCCATTCACCTGAGCGAGCATCTGATAGAGATTAAATGTATAGGAGTCGTAGTTATCAATAATCAGCGATCGCACTTCATGTTTCCCCTTGCTCATTACTCAACGGTTCTTGTGACCCAGTTCCCATCCCCGACTTAGAAAGGAATGTCATCGGGATCTTGTTCTTGCTCGTTCACAGGGGGATAAGCAGTGCGTTCAAAATTTTGGACTGGCTGTGTGGATGGGAAGTTGTTCCGCTGAGGTGCAGCGCCAACGGGAGTCGGGGCGCTGACTGGAGGTAATTCAACTTCGTTGCGTGAAGGTGTAACAACAGGGGATGCTGTTTGTAGGGGTGTTGAGGTGACTGACGAATTTATCGTTGTGGATGATGTAAAATTACTTCCTAGAGGTTGAATCTGTTGTACTGTTAATTCAGCCCGTTTTTCTTTAAACCCTTCTTGACGCTCAACAGTGTGCATCCCTAAGCGTCCTGCTAAAATCACGCGATCGCCTTGGTGGTAGTTTTGCTGAATTTCTGTAGCCATATTCCCCCAGCCCACTACCTTTAGGGTAACTAACTGGTCTTCTGCACGCTGAGAATTGGGGAACTGTACCAGCATTTCTGTGATTGCTAAGTTATCCGCTGTATAGCGTAATTGTGGTTCTTGAATGATTTCCGCCATTAAAACGCAGCTATTCATTGAATCCTCCTAATTGGACAAGTTTTTGATCAAGCAATAAGATTTTAATTAGCTAACTATATTTAATTTGCCTAAATGAATTCCTGACATACACTTTGAGCTTTGAGTCTTTTCTAGCATAAAAGCCAAGCGATCGCTTTGAATAGTACTTGCGATACCATTCCCTACCTTCGCCTGACTACAACGAGCATTAAATTCTGCATGAGTAGTACAATCATACCACTTCATGGGCAAAAAATACTCTCATAAATCTAGGGTAGTCTGCTTTGTTGGTTACAGTTTTTTTACTTTTCCTAGTCACAGGTAACATATATCATGGGTGCTGATAGCGTAGCGTGGGGTAAGCCATACCTTCCCCTGTGCGGAGTCAGCCATATAATTACCGTTACTTCAGATACTCGTGGCGCAAGTTGTTTTAGAAAATATTTATAAAACGTTTCCCCAGCGGAAAGGGGAAAGTGTAGCATCCCAAACCTTTCCTAGTCATAGGAATAAAAAAAATGCTACCCCAGAACCGGCAGAAGTTATCAATGTCTTACGGCGAATTAATTTGACCATCGCCGATGGTGAATTTATGGTGCTGGTGGGTCCTTCAGGTTGTGGTAAAAGCACTCTACTCCGGTTAATTGCCGGGTTAGAAGCGATGACAGCAGGGAATATTTGGGTGGGCGATCGCTTAATTAATCACCTACCACCCAAAGAAAGAGACATTGCCATGGTGTTTCAAAATTACGCCCTCTACCCCCACATGACTGTCTATGACAACATTGCTTTTGGACTCCGTCGCCGCCCATTAGGCAATGGGGAAAGTCAAAACTCCTCACTCCCAACATGGGCGACAAATATCCTTGTAGGAATCACCAGAAAGTTACCTAAAGGACTACGTTACATTTCTGATCAAGAAAGGCAGGTAGATCAGCAGGTGCTAAATGTTGCCCAATTATTACAAATGGAAACCTTGCTGAATCGTTTACCCAAACAGCTATCGGGGGGTCAAAGACAACGGGTAGCTTTAGGAAGAGCCATCGCCCGTGACCCCCAAGTGTTTTTAATGGATGAACCCCTTTCTAACTTGGATGCTAAATTGCGGGCCCAAACCCGCGCCCAAATTGTCAAATTGCAACGCCAACTAGGAACCACCACCATTTACGTCACCCATGACCAAACCGAGGCTATGACTATGGGCGATCGCATTGCCATTATGAATCAAGGTCAAATTCAGCAAGTCGCATCCCCATTAGAACTTTATAACCATCCTGCTAACCGCTTTGTGGCTGAATTCATTGGTTCCCCGCCCATGAATTTTATTCCGGTGAGGTTCCATGCTCCGTTATTAATTACCCATAACCATTTTCGCCTCACTCTCCCAGACGTTTGGGCGACACCCCTGCGGAAATATGATCAGCAAACCATCATTTTAGGTATTCGCCCGGAACACTTAATTTTGAGTGTACCAGCGACCAAAAATTTACCCGTCAAAGTAGACTTGGTAGAAAATCTGGGCAATGATTCTTTTGTGTCTGTGAGAATTTCCCCACCTGAATCTCAAATTGAGTATACAGATAACTATCTACAGGTGCGAGTTCCACCGGATAGGTTAGTCAAGGTTGGTGAGGAATTATGGTTCTCGTTAAATCCAGAAAAACTGCACTTTTTTGATCCTCAAACTGAGTTAGCGATAGGTTACCCCGGCTAATCCGCTTTGTTAAACCTACTCAAAACTAACCAAGTCTACACTTAACTTCCGAGCTTCCCAGTGGTCTAAGAATGACTTCTAAATAACCACTATTGTATGGCTATCGCCACGCTATCCTATCAATATTTACACCTCTGCTGGTTGGTATTCTTGTTGTCTTTCCACGAAGGTCTGAACACGAGTGCGGTAGTTTCTGAGTGTTTCATCTACCCAATCGCGATCATTACTGTTGGCATACAAATGTACTAAAGGCTCGCTGGCGTCTGGTAAAACTAATAGCCAACTATCATCGTAGGGTTGGCAAATTTTCACCCCATCAATTAACTCTAGGTTTTGGGCTGGGTGTGTTTCCACTAAATAACGCATCAGCGCTCCTTTAGCACTCCAAGGACAACGGACTGTATAAGCTTTATGAACTACACGGGGTAATTCTGAACGCGCAGTAGCCAGCGATCGCTCTTGAATAGTCAGCATCTCAATTAACTTAGCGATGCAGAACATGGAATCAAAACCCGGATGTAAATGGGGGAAAATAAAACCAGTTTCGCCACTACCGCCTAAGACGACATGAGAATTTTTTTGACAAGCCTCCATCAAAGCTGTAGGATTAGCCTTAGTGCGAATTACCCTGCCATCGTGACGACGGGCGACTTGTTCCACAGCACTAGAAGCATGAACAGGTACAACTACCGTGCCTCTGGGGTTAGATGTTAATATCATGTCTACCATCAGTGCTGTTAAAATTTCCCCCCGGATGGGAAAGCCTGATTCATCAACTAAAATCAACTGTTCCCCATTAGCTGAAACTTGCACACCAAAGTTGGCTTTGAGCGCCTCCACTACATGACCCAGCTGAGTCAGCAGTGTTTCGCGGTCGGTAACTGACATGGCCGATTTATTCACACTCGCATTCAGTACCACTGCATCAGCGCCAAATTTATCTAACATGAGTGGTAAAACCGCCCCAGATACAGCATAAACATAGTCAATTACTACTTTTGCTCGACTGTTGCGCAGGGTATCAACGTTTAACAGCTTCTCAAAGGCTGTGCAATAGCGTTCAATTACTTGACTGGTATAGGCTACATCCCCAACTTCATGAATTTGCGATCGCCGCATATCTTCCTTAAAATAAGCTCCTTCAACTTTCTTCTCCAGAGCTTTGGTAATATTAATCCCCTTAGCATCCATAAATTCAATCAGGATATAATCAGGGCGATCTGGGTGTACCCGTACATGAACCCCACCGGCGACGGACATTGTGGGTATAACTGTCCGTGCTATGGGAATAGCTGTAGCATCGAGATTTTGAATATCAATACCTACAGACATCAAACCAGCAATTAATGACCGGGTAACCATGCGAGAAATGTTGCGTTGATCACGGGAAACTGTCACCTTAGAACCGGGTTTCAGGGTAGAACCGTAAGCAGATCCCAACTTCACAGCAAATTCTGGGGTGATGTCAATATTAGCTAATCCTTGTACACCACGCTGCCCAAATAAGTTTCTTTGAGCAGTGTTCCCCCAAATCAAGTTAATATTGAGCACTGCACCTGATTCAATCTTTTTACTGGGCCAAACCCTGACATTAGGGCTGATTTGTGCTTCTTCCCCTATAGTAGACAGGGAACCCACTACAGCCGCTTCTAAAACATGAGCGCGCCGATCAACACGGGTACCGCGAGAAATCACGCAAGCGCTCAGATGTGCTTCATCTCCGATAATTGACCCATTCCATAAAATCGGTCGTTTCAGATTGGCATCAGCGCCAATGGTGACATTATCTCCGATGATGGTTCCTGCTTCAATTTGCACTCTGGCCCCAATGCGGCAATTATCACCAATTAGGGCGGGAGTTTCAATTATGGCTGTGGAGGGGATAAAGGTATTTTGCCCTACCCACAAGTTTGGTAAAATTTCTGGATAAGCAAAGTCAAGTTTTACTTTACGATCTAAGGCGTCATATTGAGCTTGACGATAGGCATCTAAATGACCCACGTCGCACCAGTAACCTTTAGCAATGTAACCATACAGGGCTTGACCTTTTTCCAGCATTAAGGGAAATAAGTCTTTGGAAAAGTCGCATTCTGTATGAGATGGTAGATAATCTAATACTTCTGGTTCCAGAATGTAAATACCTGTGTTGACCGTATCAGAAAAAATCTCACTGCTAGAAGGTTTTTCTAAAAAGCGCCTAATTTTACTTTCCTCGTCCGTAATTACCACTCCAAATTCTGCGGGGTTGGGAACTCGGGTTAAAACTAAGGTGGCTTTTGATTGTTTTTGCTTGTGGAATGCGATCGCCGCTGTTAAGTCAAAATCTGTGATACTATCACCGCTAATCACTAAAAATGTTTCATCCAGCAGTTCGGCAATATTCTTGACACAGCCTGCGGTTCCTAGGGGTTGGTCTTCTTCCACAGCATAGGTCATCTGCACGCCAAAATCACTGCCATCTTGAAAGTAGTCTCGCAAGACATCTGGTAGATAATGCAATGTAGCAATAACTTCTGTGATTTGATGTCGCTTTAGTAGATTGATGATATGTTCGGCAATGGGCCGATTCAGAATAGGCACCATTGGTTTAGGCAGATCACAAGTTAACGGGCGAAGCCGAGTACCCGAACCGCCTGCCATCAGTACTGCACGCATAAATTCTCCTTAGTTATTTGCAGTTTTTGCTGCTTACACACCCGTGAGAGTATATTGTATGTTCTTTCTTTAGTCTCCTATGGATATTGGTATTTAAGTAACTTACCTAAGAAGCATCTAGTGAGAAATAGGCAGATTTATGATCTCTTCATCAGGAAGCCATGACACAACAAGGAACAAGGAAAATTTGGGATCTTTTGACTTTCAATTGGTTTTTCTTGTCTCTATGTTTTATGGTGGCATTAGGTACTTCATTTTGCTCAATGTTAACTAGCTGTAAAATATGAACTTGCCGAGAGTAAGTATCATAGATTACAGATTTTAAGTGTCAATAACGGAGTCGATGACAATGATCAAGTTAATTATTTTTGGCTTAATAGTGGTTTATGTGGGTGGTGTTTGGAAGTTATGGAATGGCTTTGAACGAACTAATTTCAGTCAAACTTTATCTAATCGCCTGAGTTTATCATTGTTATGGCCAGCTTTATTTATTGCCAATAAGTCATATCGGCGCAATTTTAGAAAAGCTTTAAAAGGCTAATAAACTCACTAATGAAGCCAGTCCAGTTGAGGTAAATGTTCAATAGGTATCCGAAGCTGTGAGAGTTAGAGGGAGTGAATTAGACTAGCCGTAACAGAAAATTTCTCGGTGCGTTACGCGTTCGTCAACGCACCTTATAATTATTCAAAAGGCTTGAATCCACTCTTTCACAAAATATTCAGTCCAGATGCCATTTTTCCAGTAGGGGTCATTTTCCACTAATTGGCGCACAGTTGCTTCGTCTTCAGCTTCGTAAATTCCAAACACTTTAGTAGTATCCTTGGTCGGACCGAGAGTAATCAGTAAACCTGATGCTTTTTGTTTTGCTAACCCATCTAAGTGGTCTTGACGATAGGGATCCCGTTTTTCCAAAACGTTTTCGCAGTAAGTTCCCCACATGATGTATTTCGGCATAATTACTGTTTTTTTATCTTGAAAATATACTTCTTTCCCAAGATTCTACTATATATCTGAGACAGTTAAGATGGGCAATTCTTGAATTTCAAGATTGGAGATTTTGATGGTCAAAACCTCCAATCACTGTTAATTAACTTCTGAGACTAACGCCAAATTTCTCCACTAAAGCTTCACGAACCTTATTATGTACAGGCTCAACTTCAGTATCAGTAAGAGTGCGATCGCTCCCTCGATATACTAGACGAAAAGCTAAACTCCGTTGTCCTGGGGGGACATTTTCACCACGATATTCATCAAACAATTCTACAGATTCCAGCAGTCCCTTTGCGGCTTTGTGAATAGATTTTTCAATTTCTGCCACCGAGACGTTTACAGGTGCGTAGAATGCAATATCGCGATCGCTCGCTGGATAGGTAGAATAAGCCACAAAAGTGGGAATGAGAATTTCATCTTGATCAATGGCATCCAACAACACATTAACATCTAGCTGGAACACATAGACAGAATCAGGTAAACCCCGCTCCTGTCGTAATTGGGGATGAAGTTGCCCAAATATACCCAGTCTGTTACCACCCACCCACAAAGAAGCAGTGCGTCCTGGGTGTAAACGCTGATCGCGACAATCTGGTTGATACTCTACCTTTAAATTGAGTGCATTAAAAACACTTTCCAAAATACCTTTGGCATCAAACCAGGTCATAGGTTGTTCACGACCGCCTTTTGACCACTTACCCAAAAACCTGTCCCCTCCCATAATACCAGCGATCGCATCGGTTTCTTCCAAACCATCTTCTTCTTCCCAGAAAATGCGCCCCATGTCAAAACCATTCAGAGAACCATTTCCTTGCTCTAAATTGTATTGAAAAGCATCAATCAAACCGGATATCAAATCAGTTCGCAGTGCCGAATATTCCCCAAACAAGGGATTACTTAAAACAATTTGTCTATCATCCCCTGGTTTGACCAAAGAATAATGCATCACTTCAGTTAATCCTTCCGCCCTGAGAATAGCGCGTAACTTCCGGATTAACTCTTGATCTACGGGTAAATAACCAGCCTCCGACTTTTCTGGCAGAGTATCACAAAAATTGTCATAGCCATAGAGACGGGCTAACTCCTCAATCAAATCAATTTCCCGTTCTAAATCACGGTAACGATAGGGCGGTACTGTCACCCTCCAAGTTTGTTCACCCGTAGAAGTTAGGTTACATCCCAAAGCAGACAGAATGCGTTCCACATCAGCGGCGGTAATTTCTCCGGTATCCTCTCCCAAATCCACAGGACCGAGCACCTGATTAACTCGGTCAAGACGTAGAGATATAGAACGACTCCAAGTAGATGGGTCTGGGCGAGTGTCAGCAATTTCCTGTTGGACAATCACCCCACCAGCTAATTCACTCATCAGAGATAAAGCACGGTTACAAGCTATTTCTAACTCAGCCCTATTAACACCCCGTTCATATCTTCCCGAAGCCTCACTTCTTAACCCCACACTCCGAGCAGAACGACGAATAACCACAGAATCAAACAAAGCAGCTTCTAAAACAATACTGTGAGTACCGTCATAGACTTCTGTTTCCTCTCCACCCATCACACCCGCCAGCGCAACCGGTGTATTGTTAACAGTAATTAACAAATTTTGGCTTGACAATTTGCGCGTTACCCCATCCAGGGTTTTCAAAGATTCCCCAGCAGTAGCAAAGCGAACACCAACAGTCAGACCCTCACCGCCCCCAACAGATTGTAAACGGTCTTTGTCAAAGGCGTGTAGTGGTTGTCCCCATTCCCATAAAACATAGTTAGTAATATCCACAACATTATTTATAGGTCTTACCCCAGCCGCCCGTAAACGCTGTTGCAACCAATCAGGAGAAGGGGCAATTTTCAGTTGTGCAACTACAGTACCAATATAAGCAGGGCAAGCCTGGGTATCAGCAACTTTTAATTTTAAATTACTAGCACCCCTGGATACTGATGTAGTCTCAGGTTGAGGTATACTTAACTTACCGCCAGTCAAAGCCGCCACTTCCCTGGCTATCCCTACCATACACAGAGCATCAGCACGGTTAGCAGTAGCAGTAACGTCTAAAATTACATCATCTAGACCTAATAACGGACGCACATCACTACCCAAAGGTAGATTTTCCTGGGGGAAAATATGGATTCCATCCACATCACTAGGTAAGCCCAGTTCTTTTAAAGAACAAATCATACCTTGAGAAGGGACACCGCGCAACTTTGCCGGCTTAATTTTTAAATCGATATTTGGTAAATAAGTACCAGTAGTAGCCACTGGTACGTAAATACCCGCCTTGACATTAGGCGCACCACAGACAATATTTAAAGTCTCAGATGCGCCGATATCCACTTGACAAACACTTAATTTATCAGCGTTGGGGTGGGGTTGACGCTCAAGCACTTTACCCACAACCACGCCATTAGCCCAAGTTTGGCGATCTTCGATCTCTTCCACTTCAAACCCAGCCATTGTCAGGGTTTGTGCTAATTCTTCTGGACTCAGTTTAATTTCTACCAGTTCCCGCAGCCAATTTAGAGAAATACGCATGGAGTGTGCTTACTTGTTGAAATATTGTCGAGTGCTGTAGAGACGGAATTAAGGTATCTCTAACAAAGAGGGAGAATACTAATATCTAGTTTTTACCTAGCCTCTTTTGCATCTTGAATCATCCTACCGAAAATTTGGGGTGAGAGCGTCCCAGTTTTATGGCGAGTTGAGCAAAGATTTTTGTTGACACTCCCCCCTGAGTTTGTTACTTGATTGATTTACAATCATAAGTATTACTAAAATCAACGTAAAATCACTGACTAAGTTGATGGTATGATTTAATCAATCAGAACCAGGACAACAGCAGGTAAAGGGTGAGGGACTAAGTGGCCAAGAAACAAACTAAATCTAAAGCTGGTAGCACTAACTTGGGCTTTGAAGAGAAATTATGGCAAGCTGCGGATAAATTGCGGGGTCACTTAGATGCTGCTGAGTATAAACACGTTGTCTTGGGTTTGATTTTCCTTAAGTACATCTCTGATGCTTTTAATGAACTCTACGATAAATTAGCACAGGATGAATACGCCGACCCCGAAGATCGGGACGAATACAAGGCGGAAAATGTATTTTATGTTCCCATACCTGCACGATGGTTACATTTCCAGGGTAACGCTAAAAACCCACGGATTGGGCAATTAGTTGATCAAGGGATGGAAGCCATAGAAAAGGAAAATCCCTCTCTCAAAGGTGTATTACCCATTGATAATATAGTTTACCTGAAGGGGAGACAAACAAGGCTGAAAGCAAGGCAGTGTCAAGAATGTGACGATTTATGGTAGAAAAAGATAGGTCAAGTATTGTCAATAAGACCTATCTAATGAAAATGATACCAACATTTTATCAAAACTATATCAGAAGTCAATTAAGTCTAGGAGAATACCTGTTGTTAAAAATCCTGCTCGATATTTTACAATCAATCAAACAGGTGAGTTTAGAAACTTTAGCGAATGCGCTACCAATACCCATAAAATTTCAAAGCAGACGCAAAAAAATACAAAGATTTTTATCATCACCAAAATTAACAATAAAGAAAATATGGTTGCCAATAATTGAAGTTTGGTTAGAGACATACTTTGAAAACAAAGAAACAATATATCTAGTAATAGACCGGACTAAATGGTCATGTATAAATTTATTCATGATAAGCATAGTGTGGGACAAACGAGCAATACCGATATATTTTGAATTATTGAAGCAAAAAGGAAATAGTAATCTCAAACAACAAACAGAAGCGTTGACCGAGATTTTGGCGATAGTAAAAAAATATAAAATATGTGTGTTAGGAGATAGAGAATTTTGTTCGGTAAAATTAGCAAATTGGTTGAATCAGCAAGGTTTAAGCTTTTGTTTAAGGTGAAGAAAAAATGAATTTATCAAAAAAGAATCGGAGATTTGGTTAGAGTTGAAAGATTTGGGTTTAGCACCAGGATTATCATTATTTTTACCAGGAGTTAAAGTCACGAAACTTAAAGGTTTTGGATATTTTAATTTAGCCTGTAAATGGAAACGGAAGCTCAAGGGTATAGCACCAAAATAAGGATGGTTGATTCTCACAGATTTACCAGAGCTAGGAGCAGCCATTACAGCTTATAAACAACGCTTTTAACTTGAAGAAATGTTTAGAGATTTTAAAACAGTAGGCTATAATTTAGAAGATACAAAAGTCACGGGAGAAGGGTTGATTTCACTAATTTTGTTAATAGCTATTGCCTACACATCAGCGACAATTCAAGGACAACAGATTAAACGCAAGGGTGTACAAGAATATGTCGGAAGAGTTAAAGAAAAGAGCCGTAGTACCAGACGACATAGCAGTTTTTATATTGGTCTATATGGTTATACTTGGGTCATTCTTATGGATAATTGTCAATCTTTGGTAGCCCAATTAATGAGACTAAATCCTAATAAGCGCAAGTATTATCAACAAGGTCTAAGAGCTATGAACCTTATACAGTCGGTCTTTTAGTTTATTTTGTCCCCCCTTCAGCAGAAAAGCAAAAAGACTTTCATCTGATATACGAAGTAAATTTAGAAATTCTAATGACAGAAGAGAAAATAGAGACACCTATGTCAGTTATGTTGATGAACATCCTCTTAATTTAGATTGTTTTAAAAGATTTATTTTTCACCTGAATGAATGCTTTCCTGATTCTGGACATGATCAGGTAGAAGTAGTGCTAGATAGAGGATATTTTTAATTGGAAGGTAATTTTATCAAGTCCATCGGTGTGATGCTGTTTAATAGTCTCACCCGTCGTCGTCAACGTGGTAACACTGAACTAGCTACTGAGTCGTAATTTTTTGGAGTTGGAGTGACTATATATGGGGGTAATGTCCCTGTGATTGTTTTCTGTATATGAAGACAACCAGAGGGAAATTAGCCCCAAAACCTTATCTTTACTACCTATCTTTTTCTGTTACGAGTTAGTAAGTGAAGTACGTAAACTATCAGTCCTATAAATCCTAACTCCTGTCTTAAAAACTGCCTAAGTTGTTTATGATTACGAACCCTGCCAAAATCTTGTAAATAGTTCTCCAAATATTGGATCTGGCTTATTTCCCCTTGTAACAATGACAATTGATCGTTTGAATTCGTCAACTCCACACGGGTATTATCTACCTGTTGCAGTAGGTTTCTAATTTCGTCTAAACCTCCTATACCGTCTATTTCACTCTTAATAGACTCAAGTTGTGTTAAAATACCTTTGGCATCGTCAATATTTTCATTATATCTATCAATAGCAGCATATATTGCCAGATTTTCTTGCTGAATTTTTTCAGATTCTGCTCTGACATTATTTACGTCCTGCAAAATTAATCTTGCTTCTTCAACAATACTGGTAACACCTATTTCCTCCAGTTCTCTTTTTGCTTCCCTTAATTCATGTAGAATATTGCTAAAACTTTGTAAATATTCTAAGTTGTGGAATACTTGGGCTTCAAGTTGTCTAATATTGGTTTCAAGAGTTTGTAAATCATGTAATTTCTGGGATAGTTGAGGTTCAATGTTTTGATAATATCTATCAATTTGTGAGATGGCCTCATTAATCCTTGTAGCATTCTCGGCATATATTGCCAGATTGTCTTCCTTAATTTGTTGAGATTGCTCTAAATAATTTTGTGTTGTTAGTAAAATCCTCTGGGATTCTGCTCTGACATTATTTACATCCTCCAAAATTAATATTGCTTGTTCCACAAGACTGGTAACACCAATTTCCTCCAGTTCTCTTTTTGCTTCCTTTAATTCCTTGAGAATATTGCCAAAACTTTGTAAATCTTCTAAGTTATGGGATACTTGAGCGTCAATATTTTGATAATATCTATCAATTTGTGAGATGGCCTCATTAATCCTTGTAGCATTCTCCCCAGATATTGCCAGATTTTCTTGCATAATTTGTTGAGATTGCTCTAAATAATTTTGTGTTGTTAGTAAGATTTTCTGGGATTCTGCTCTGACATTATTTACATCCTCCAAAATTAATATTGCTTGTTCCACAAGACTGGTAACACCAATTTCCTCCAGTTCTCTTTTTGCTTTCGTTAATTCATCGAGAATATGGCTAAAACTTTCTGCAGCTTCTAATTTATGGGATAGTTTAGCTTCAAGTTGTTGAATATTTGTTTCAATAATTTGTCCAGCTTGTAATTTCTGGGATAGTTGATCTCCAATTTCTCTAGCGTTGCTTTGAGATTCTATAAGTTGATCACGACTAGTGCGAACTTGTTGATCAACTTCTTGGGCTTGTTCAAGAGTTCTGTTTGCTCTCTCTACAGAGTTATTAATTACCTCGGTGAGTTGTTGAAGTTGTTGGGCTTGTTCAAGAATTGCGTTGGCTCTGTCTAGAGAATTATCAATTACCTCGGTGAGTTGTAGAAGTTGTTGAGCAACTTCTACATCTGTCCGTTTTTTATGATTAGTCATTGGTTTCTCCTTGATAAATTTGGTTGATAGCAGCCTGACACAGGACAGATACAATGGAACCATGTTGATGGGCAATTATATCTCGGAATGGATAATCTTGAGGAATATCTTCACCAATCCTCATTCTCACTCTAGCCGCTTCATATATCAGTCCTTGTTGCTCAAGTTCATTTGCAATATTCACTATGACTAAAGAGCGATATTCTTCCAGTTCTCTGTCTTGTAATTGGGATATTTCTTCTACTGCATCCCAGTATCTACCTAAAGCCCTGAATAATAGGCATTTGAGGGGAACGATATCAATGGGACTCCAAAAACTATTAGTTTCTAGTAGTTTTAATTCTGTTAATTCTTGCAGAATAATTTTATCCTTTTGAGATGCTCTTAAAATTTCTATAGCTTTCTGCTCAATTTCTAATACTGTTTGATTGTCAACTCTGGCTGCTCTCAAAGCTGCATAGGTATCCCAGTAAATTCTCAAAGGCTGACTGCGTAAACGTTCATAAATGAGGTTACGTATTGTCTCGAAATCTTGGGATACCTGTTCTCCATTACCAAACTCTGTAATCCATGCTAATGGTTGATCAGCATTAGAAAAATTGAAAAACTGACATTGATTAAAATGGGTTCTACCAATCCGCTCAATTTTATCAGTAGTGGTAAGGATTAGTAATCTATAACGAGGTCTAGTAAAAATTGTATATAAATTACTTGCTTCTTCCATTGATAGTTTTCCTTGTCCCTGGAATACGGAAAAAGCCACACAAGCGTCAAACTCCCTCCCTTTAGCTTCGGTAACATTCAGGTAATCTATTCCCGGTAAATTCTGATATTTTGGAGCAATATCTTGATGGATTAACTTGACACGGCTAGAAATTCTTTGCAGAAGATAGCGATCATCTCGATTTAATACCCTGTGATTGAGTCGAGAGAGAACTTGTGATAATTCTTCTGGTGAGTTGCATTCTAAAATCCTTACGGGTTCACCCTCTTCAAAACAGTTTTTAGGATCACTGGGATGAGGTAAATGTTCTCCGCGGTTTTGTAAGTTAGCTGCTTGTGCAAAAGAGTGAAAAATATTGGCAAATTCTAAAATACGCTGGGTATTGCGATAATTATATGTCAGGTTATGTCTTCTATTCAGTTGTAATTGTCCCCAATCAAAACCAGTGGGTTTAATCCTTTGATTCATATCTCCTAACAGCCAGAGGACATGAGAATGGTTATGTTCATGCCATCTTAACAAGATTCTTTTGATAGCTTCAATTTCAGCCATTAAATAATCTTGAGCTTCATCAAATATCAACAGCGTTTTAATCCCTTCTGGTGGAGGAATAGTTTTTGTAATTTCTTCTAACCCATCTAGCCAAGTTTTTTTATCTCCTAGTCTTTGTTTCCATTCGTTTATATTAACTCTTCTTAGTTGTTGGATTACCGCTGTATTTTCTATGTAAGTTCTATTATTGTTTAGGTCGCCTAAATTATGTTCATTGAGTACAAACGCCCTAAATAACACCAAATCGCGATATTTGATGTTGTCAGAGTGAAAAGCAGTTAACTCTTCTTCATCCGTAGCAATCTGAGCATATGTGTTTGGTTCCGCCTGCTGCAACCACTGTTTAAAAGTACCTAGGAAAAAATTTGGCCTTTGCTCCTGTGAATTTAAATCTTGATCCTGTAAAATTGATTTTATCTCAGTAAATTTTTCCAGATCAGAGCGTAAAGCTTCGGGAACAATTAAGGCAACATTCCAACCTGCTGTTTTGAATAATTCACAAGCTATTAAAGCAGCACATACCGTTTTACCTGTACCTGGTGCGCTCTGTAATAAAAAACTATTAATTTCAATATGATTTGGTGGTGCGGAGGTTATTAATTGCTTATAAATTGCTTGTTGCTCACGAGTAAGAAGAGGTGAATACAAGTAACCACCATAAACAAACTCATACCAAGAAGTAACTCGTTTATGATCAAATTGGTAAGTGGGGAGATGCTCTAAACGTGTTTCTTCAATTCCCAGTAACTCAGCTGGTGTGATTGCACCTTCTGTATTTACATCGCGGCGGATTTTTTTATAAATATTTTGATAAATATCACGTCTTAACCCCGCTGCGATTACTAAAATAATTTCATGATTATTTTCAATATATCTCCTCCAAATAACTCTAATATCACCTCTTTTAGTGCGCCATAAATCACCTGTTCTGTATCTGTATCCCCGTAATTTTTTTGTATCTCCCAGGTTTCCCTGACTCAGGTCTGTCAAGACTCTTGCTATATCCTCAAAATAATTATGTAACTTGAGGATATGCCGAATAACAGCCCTGGTGATTTTGATAGTATAATTACACATGAAATACTCGAAGTAATGTCAACTATGTAAAAATTTAGTCTAAGTTCCAGTTTATCATGAGTATATAATTTTTGTCGCGCAGGGAGTAAAGGTAGTATATAATGTCCGGTAAAATACCAGTAACAGTGATTACAGGTTTTTTAGGCAGTGGTAAGACTAGCCTAATTCGCCACCTACTACAAAACAACCAAGGTCGCCGTATTGCGGTGTTAGTCAATGAGTTTGGGGAACTGGGTATTGATGGTGAGTTGTTAAAATCCTGTGAGATTTGCCCTGAAGATGGGGAACAGGGGAGTAATATCTTTGAGTTAACTAACGGCTGCTTATGCTGTACTGTGCAAGAAGAGTTTTATCCCACGATGCAGCAGTTAATTAAGCGACGAGATAGCATTGACTGTATTTTGATTGAAACTTCTGGTTTAGCTTTACCGAAACCTTTAGTTAAAGCCTTTCGCTGGCAAGAAATTCGCGCCGCTGCTACAGTGGATGCAGTAATTACCGTGGTAGACTGTGCGGCGGTAGCATCAGGTACATTTGCTAGCGACCCGGAGGCTATAGCTGCTCAACGCCAAGCAGATGATAGCCTAGAACATGAAACACCCTTACAAGAACTGTTTGAGGACCAATTGGCCTGTGCAGATTTGGTGGTGTTGAATAAAACTGATTTAGTGGATCTGGAGACAAAGCTGGAAGTTGAGGAACTAATTAAGCAAGAGTTACCCAGAGTGGTGAAGATTGTGGAAAGCGATCGCGGTCAAGTGGATGCTTCCATCTTACTGGGATTTCAAGCCGCAGTTGAAGATAATTTAGATAGTCGTCCCAGTCATCACGACACGGAGGAAGACCACGAACACGACGAAGAAATTACCTCAACTCACGTAGTATTAGACCGGAGCTTTGACCCAGAAAAGCTACAACAGCAACTGCAACAACTAGCACATCAACAAGAAATCTATCGGATTAAAGGCTTTGTCTCCGTACCGAATAAATCTATGCGCTTAGTAATGCAAGGTGTAGGAACGCGGTTTGACAAATTCTACGATCGCCCCTGGAAAGTCCAAGAACCTAAACAAACCAGTTTAGTTTTCATTGGTCGTGATTTGAAACCTGCGGAAATAGCATCCCAATTAGTAGCTTTATAATCACCCCTAATTGTATGAACATCTCTCAACTATTTGACATTGCCAATATTTTCGTTTTACCCTTTTGGGCGTTAATGATTTTCTTACCTAACTGGAAATTTACACGGTGGGTAATGGGATCATATCTACCTTTTGTAGTTTTAGCTAGTGCATATTTGTATCTGTTTGTCAATAGTATTACCCCAGAAAATGCTGCCGCTTTATCTAATCCCCAGTTAGCAGATATTGCGCGATTTTTTACTAATGAAACAGCAGCTGCAACAGGATGGATTCATTTCCTGGTCATGGATTTATTTGTAGGTCGTTGGATATATTTAGAGGGTCAGAAAACAGGTATCTGGACAATTCATTCTCTGGCTTTATGTTTGTTTGCTGGACCTCTAGGTTTATTATCTCATATAGTCACCTACTGGATCACTAGGGCATTTTTCCCCAATTCACAGACTAAGGATATGGGAGAACCAGCGGTTTCTTCCAGTAATTAGAGTTAGTGAGCAGAGGTGCAAAGTTGAGGATGTCGATAATTGGGATCAACCCAACAAAGCGGTAGGCTTTCACCAGAGGGAAATACAAGATTCTGTTTTTGATAGGTTTCCGGTTCTTGTTCTTCTTGACCTAATTGGTCTTGGGCGCGGATAATCCGACTATTAGGATCAATTAATTCCTGAAAATCAAGGACCTTAATAATATCACCTGAATCTTTGAGTTGTAAAAACATATTCATCACCTCAATAAATTTGAAGGTACAATGGAAAATACCCCTCATCTTTTTGTTGGGGAAGATATACCGCCTCACCTCAACCGAGCGGAACTTAAATCTGGCGTTGATATTTCTCTAAAATATCTACCAAGTTGACTTGACATTGTAGTGGGAGGAGATCATTTAAAGGTAATTCTTTCCTCCCACCGCCAATTTTGACTGGGATAGATGTTAATACTGCTATAACAGTGTCTTCATTGACAGTCTGGGAAGTAATTAAGGGATACATCTGTTCAGCAACTACAGTATGCAGTTTCGCATCAGATAAATAAAGATGCCATTTGGCAATATCTATATATACCGCTTCGCCAATTTCAGCAGCTAGGGCTTCCAGTATTTCAGCGGTGTTGGTTGTAGCCATAAAAATCACCTTATATCAACAAAGAGCGTTAAATGTCAGGGTTTCTCACATGATCGCACAATTATGTATTGGGATCTACCACCACAGGTTACAATCCCCCTAGCCGCAATAATCAATCTTCAGGTAGATTTGGGTGGAGTTTCGCTATAGTTGGCGATCGCACTAATATAAATCAGATGCACCAACAATACTAATATCCAACCTGCGGTTAACCAGGGTAGCCATTCCCAGGTGGCCGATTTTAAGTTGTGGACAAACCATAAACCGGAATTAACAGCCGTAGTCAATGCTACATGGACAGCAAAATTCATCCGGTCATCTAACTTGCGGAAATCTGGATCTTTGCGGTCGGGTTTGCGAGGCCAACGAGGAGGCATAAGGATTTATTTGAGACTTGAGCCATGTACTTACTCAACTTTAGCAGACACATTCACCATCTGTGCTTACCCCTCATGATTCAGGTGTGTTAGTTCGGCAGAATTAAATAAAAAATGGCCTTGCATTATTTTCATAGTAGTGTTAAGATTATTTTGTTGTAAGGGTGTGTAGCTCAGCGGACTAGAGCACGTGGCTACGGACCACGGTGTCGGGGGTTCGAATCCCTCCTCGCCCGTTAAGAAAGGCAGAAATGATTTTTACTTTTAAAAATCACTTTTGCCTTTTCCTATACTTGGAATTATCTATCTAATGCGTAACTATCTTCACCACGCCCCAAGGCAAAGCGGAGAGAATTATTCAGGTTATGACTGGACTGGGTGAGAAATATAATCATGGCTAGAAAAGTCAAAGCAGCACCATAACCAAACATCTGGCGGTAACCTACTTGTTCAGCAATGACACCCAGAACCGGACCCGCGACCCCAATACCAACATCTAATCCTACTAAAGAGACGCCAAATATCCGCCCGCGTTCGTGGGGTTGGGCGCGGTCTGTCATCATCGCCGCCATCATGGGAATTACAGTTCCCGAAGCAGCACCTTGGACAAATGCTGAGAGTAAGAAAATAGGGGCGCTGTTAGCTCGCCATATACCCACCATGGCTAAGGTGAAGGCAATTAAGCTCAGGGTGATAAATAAACCCCGTCCATATTTATCAGAAGCGCGGCCAATAAATAGCCTGACATTAAAACTGGCGATCGCCGCTACTGTGTAAAATAGTCCTGGGTTCAAATCTACATTAGTGGATTTGATAAATAATGGCACAAAAGTATGTAAAGTTCCTAAAACCATACCAATCAACAGCATGACTATTGCCGGAACACGCACACGAGGAGCCCATAATAATCGCCAGAATAGATTATTTTCAGGGTTATTGTCCAGCTGGTGAGCCACAGATGGATTCCCCAGGGGGACAATACATAACATTCCCGCAAAACCCAAAGCCGCGGACAACAGAAATAAGGGAGTATAACCAGCAGCAGCTTGTAAATATCCCCCCATAGCTGGCCCAATAGCCACACCAAGGGGATTGACTAAACTCATGTAGCCAATCACCTCACCGCGATTGTGAGGAGGGGCTAAATCTCCCACCAATGCTACATAAGCAGTACCAAAAGCGGCAATACTGATACCGTGAAAGGCGCGTAACACCATTAATGGGATAATTGACTTTGCTAACACATAACCCAGAGGTGCAATAGCCACTGCTGACATCCCAATGAGCAACACAATCTTACGACCCCGACGGTCTGCTAAACTACTACACCAAGGGCGAAATAGTAGCATCCCGATGGCAAAACTGCCCATAACAATGCCAATCTCTTGACTGGTAGCGCCAATATCTTCGATATATAGGGGCAGAGTGGGTAATAATGAGGCAATGCTAGACCAGAATAATAAACCTGCGGTAAACAAAATCAGCAGGTTACGTCTAAGTTGGCTGTCTAAGGTCTGAATAGCTTTCAAAATAAATGTCAGTTTAGTTCCAGAGTGTTTCTCATATTGTTACGTTACTTAACATTTTTGGCTACTACTTCCCGCACCCGATAGATGGGACGACCTTGGGATTCATGGTAAGTACGCATCAATAACTCAGCCAACAGACCAAAGCAAAACAACTGCATCCCAGTGACTAACAGCAGCACCGCCAAAATTAACAAAGGGCGACTACCAATTGACTCCCCTAAAGCCAATTTAATAAAACTCAAGTAAATACCCAGCAGCATACCTGTAACTATAGATCCCAATCCCAGCAACCCGAAAACGTGCATGGGACGGGTGAGAAACTTCTTCATGAAGTAAATAGTTAACAAATCCATCATGACGCGAAAGGTGCGCCAAATACCATACTTACTGCGGCCAAAACGCCGCGCATGATGACGTACGGGAATTTCAGTAATTCGCGCCCCCTCAATGTAAGCCAAAGCCGGTAAAAATCGGTGCAGTTCCCCGTAGAGATTCATATCAGCTACAAGCTCCGACCGATAAGCCTTGAGGGAACAACCATAATCATGTAACTTGACTTCCGTCACCTTACCAATCAGCCAATTAGCAACTTGAGAAGGAATTAGGCGGGAAACTAGAGCATCTTGGCGTTGATGTCGCCAACCACTCACTAAATCATAGCCTTCTGTCAATTTAGCTAGTAATAAGGGGATATCCGCCGGATCATTTTGCAAATCAGCATCCAATGTGACAATCACTTTACCGATCGCATAATTAAACCCAGCGGCCATTGCCGCAGTTTGTCCGTAATTTCGCCGTAATAGCACCGCTTTTAAATCACTACGGATGTGGGCTTGTGACTTGAGAAATTCCGCCGATCCGTCTGTAGAACCATCATCCACGCAAATGATTTCATAACTGAAATTACTGGCGCTGACACTAGTAGCGATCGCTGCGAGCAAAAGTGGTAAACTTTCCACCTCATCCCGCACTGGTACTACCACCGAAACATCGGGGACAACTACCCCACTTGAACCATTTTCCTGATTTAAACCCTGGGAAATTAAGCCACTCCTCATATTAACGTCCTTAGTTTCTGTGTGGTTGATAACTCTGAATCACCCGACCTGCACCCCGCAGCTGGTGATAATATGACTGACTTACCCTATCCCCCTGTTCCGAGAGAATATCAATGCCAATACCATTGCGTCCCTGGTCTTTTCCCGAACTATGAATGTAAGAATTATCGCCTAAATATAGCCCTACATGAGTGGCTTTTTTTACAGTTCCAAAAAAAACTAAATCCCCTGGTTGTAATTCATTTATATGAATTTTCTGGGTAAAAGCTTCCTGTTGATAAGCATCTCTGGGTAACCAAACGCCTACCGACAAAAACGCCGCCTGCATTAACCCGGAACAGTCGTAATTCGGACCGACTGTACCACCCCACAGATAATAATTAGACTGTTCCATGGATTTTTGGGTAAAATTAATCACATCAGGGAGTAATTTTGTGATCTCAGACTGGGAAAATGATTTGGCCTGATAAAGTGTGGTAGCAGGTTGTAATATATCCAAGTCGGCACAAGATACCCACCCTGGATAGTCATCTTCACATAAATACACCTCAAATGCTGAGAACTGATGATTTAATGTGACCCGCAAATGTCGCCCTGTAGCTGCTTGAGTGCTCAGGCTTATACATTCAGGAGAATCATATAAATTCAAATTAGCAATACACTGGTATTCTTGAGCCGATGTCTTGAGGATTGGGGATTCTGAATTAGAGAGCATTCTGCAATGATTTTCTTTAGAAAAGACGAACAACTCGAAAATCTTGGTAATGATATTTTAGAGGCAACTTGGGCAACATTTCCCAGTTTAGCCCGTAACCAAGTGGCTATAACTTGGATTGTTTATGATCCTCCAGTACCTGTAAATACTGGTGGTGCTTTGACTCCTGATGCTTTTTGGAGCCATATACCCCGTGGTTTTACTTATAGGGGGGTGGAGCGAATTTATCCCGCTAGCGTGGTCAAATTGTTTTATTTAGTCGCTGTCCACGAATGGCTGGAAAAAGGTATGACCCCACCCTGTCAGGAGTTGGAACGCGCCTTAACTGATATGATTGTGGACTCTAGCAATGATGCTACTAGCTTAATTGTAGATGTCCTGAGTGGCACTACTTCCGGTCCAGAGTTACCAAGCGCACCCTTTGAAACTTGGAAATATCAACGTCATATTATTAACCGCTATTACCAGTCTTTGGGTTGGGAAGAGTTGGAGACAATTAATATTTGTCAAAAAACTTGGGGTGATGGTCCCTATGGTAGGGAACGAGCATTTTATGGGGAAATGCTTGATAATCGCAATATGGTGACCACTAATGCCACGGCTAAGTTAATTCATACTATTGTAGGTGGGGTGGCAGTGTCTAGTAAGCGATCGCAAGCCATGATGAATTTGCTCAAACGTAGTCTTAACCCCAATCATTTACCCACCGATGTGGAAGAGGATCAGGTAACAGGTTTCTTGGGGGGTGGACTTCCCCAAAATACTCAAATTTGGTCAAAAGCCGGTTGGACAAGTCAAGTTCGTCATGACGCAGCTTATATTGAGTTATCAGAACAGCTTCCCTACATCTTAGTTGTATTTACTGAAGGTAAAGCTAACGCCAAACGCCGGGATATCTTACCTTTTATTTCTGGGCTATTTGCCAAGGGGATGAGTAATTTATAATTTGTAATTCGTAAGAACACAGATACAAGGGAATATTACTAATATTCGGTTGTATTAATCTGTTTTTCTGAGGATTTATCAACCCTCAGCCCCACCCTCTCCTGAACTAGGGGAGGGCTTAATAATCTTGTTAATTATTGAACCTGGGATAGATTTAGAGATAATTGATTCAAGATTATATTAAAATATATGACACAAAATTTTTAAGTAAGTATGATACTAAATGAATGGTTATGATGGCAAAATATCGAATCATGACTTACTATTGAGTTATTTATATTTAGTTAGCCATGACATTGCCTGAGCCGCCAAATAATTTTGGAGATAATCATTCGCCAAAGTCATATCAGCCAAGGTTGCCAGAAAGAAGATGGCAGGGATTATTGTTAGCTTCTATACTAATTATTGCAGGTGGTAGCGCTATATTTTGGCGTGTTTTTACTCCTACATATCAAGCAGTACCTACTAATATTAAAACTCCCGGCGTCAGGGTCAAGGTGTTAACAGTACGCTCTGGTATAGTCGATGAAAGTTCAAATTTTGTTGCTAGCTTAAAGTCTGGGCGTTCGGTAGAGATCAAGTCGAAAATTCCCGGACAAGTTACCCAAATATTTCTCAAACCAGGGGATCAAGTTACAGCCAGAACGGCAATTATCCAAGTAGATTCTAGACCAGCAACAATTGAGCTTAATGCTACTTATCAAGCTGCTGTATTACAACGGGAAAATGCCCGTGCTAAACTTGAGTCTCTGGAAGCAGCACGCCAATCTCAAGTTGCTGATTTACAATTGCACGAAGAGGATTATCAAAAGTATGCTTACCTAGCAACCCAGGGAGCTATCTCTCGACGTGCGCGAAATCAGTATGCTAATCGGGTGGCTACAACTAAGGCTGATCTTGGGGCGATTAATGCTCAGATTCAAGGAGAGCAACTGACTATCTCACAAGCTGAAAAAACCTTGCAACAAACCCAGTCCGAGATTCGCAGCCAACGACTCCACCCCCAGAGTTATACAATTACAGCACCTTTTAGCGGTACAGTTGGTAATATTTCTGTGAGAGTAGGTGATTTAGTCAATACTTCTACACCACTAGTTACTGTTTCTCAAAATCAACCCTTAGAACTGCATATTTTTGTCCCGGTGGAACAAAGCACCCAATTACGTCAGGGAATGGCCGTGGAAGTGTTGAATCCACAAGCTGAGGTGATAAGTAGTAGTAAAATATCTGCAATTACTCCTGATGCTAAAAATGAGCGGCGAGAAGTTTTGGTTAAAGCACTGTTTAATAATTCCGAAGGTCAGTTACGACCTGATCAATTAGTACAGGCGAGAGTGATTTGGAATCAGCGTTCTGGGGTATTAATCCCTACCAAATCAGTGTTTCGCGTAGGTGGGGAAACTTTTGTCTATGTGATGACAACAGAGGAATCACCACAAGGGATATCTCAACTTATAGCTCGCCAAAGACGGGTGCAATTAGGTAATATTAGAGATGATCATTACCAAGTTTTGGCAGGATTACAATCAGAAGATAAAATTGTTACTTCAGGCGTTTTGAATCTAAAAGATGGTATGCCAATAGTGCCTGAATAGTTTTATAATTATAGATTGATTCTTGTTTAAAAAATATCGGCTGGATCTGCTGACTTTAATTTACCCATGGCGATCGCACCGGAGATTAAACACATGCTCACTGTTAATAACAGTACAAAAATGAGTCTCTCAGGGGTGAGAAATAATGGTAATTTAGTAATATTACGGGTAAAATTATACATAAAAAACGATACTAAACCACCGGGAATAAAACCGCATATAGCTAATATTAATGTTTCCTGAAGAACAACAAACATTAAATATATATTGCGATAACCCATAGCCTTAAGTGTGGCATATTCCGGCAAGTGATCCATAACATCACTATAAATAATTTGATAAACAATAATCACACCCACTAAAAAGCCAATGGTAACACCCAGGGAAAAAATAAAACCAATCGCCCCATTTTCTCGCCAATATTGCTTTTCAAAATCAATAAATTCTTGATGGGTGAAAACTCGGACATCATCACTCAGGTAGGACTCTAAGGCTTTGGCGACTAAATCAGCATTGCTACCAGGTTTGAGGTTGATTAAACCTAAGTTAACTTGACCAGGTTTTTGTCCCGAAAAAATCCGTAAATAGTTCTGGTCACTAGTGATGACACTACCATTGGCCACAAAAGAAGCGCCCACCTCATACAAACCCTGAATTTGCACCCTACGCCCTTGTAATTCTGTGATGACGGGTTGACCTTGAGATATTTGGGCGATCGCTTGTTGATATTTTCCGCTAGAATTGCGGTCAAATAATAGAGTATGAGGATATTTAATCGTAGCCAATTGTTGATTGACTTCCGGTAAATTAAAAGCCGGGTTTTCCGGATTAAAACCAATCACTAAAATTGACTCATCTAACTTAGTTTGGGGACTCTTCCAAACACCTAAACGAACATAGACAGGATTAACCGACTCAACCTCCGACAAATTAGCAGCTTGAAACAAACGGCGACGAGGAAAACTACTCAGAAGCCCTAAGTTTTGCCCTTGGCGACTAACCAAGACTAAATCCGCTTGTAAAACTTCATGAAATCTGGTATTACTATCATATAAAGCCGACTGAAAGCCCAACTGCATCAACATCAAAAAATCAGCGAAAGTAATACCACAAATAGCGACTAAAAACCGCCCCTTTTGCTTCATTAATTGTCGCCAAGCCAAAGGGATTCTCCGTTTAAACATAAATATTTAAGATTTAAGGAAAAAAAAGGATAAAAAAACTAGAGCAACACCCAGTATGTTTATGACTTTTACCTAATTAACTTACTCACATCTTGACTGGTAAGTATTTCTACATTCACTTGGAGATTAGTCAAATTAGCTACCTGCTGACTAGATGCTGCATCTAAACGAATTTTAGCCTCAATTACCCTAGCATCCGTAGCTGTGGTGGGGTCACTGTCTAACACATCTTTCTTCGCCACTTGAAAGCCAATACTATCGACTGTTCCCCTTAATTCACCCTCAAACGCATTACTAGGACTAGTAATAGTCGCAATTTGACCAGAGCGAATGTTACTGATATCACTTTCATAGATTTCTGCGATCGCATACATTTGATTAGTTCGACCAAGTTCCACAATTCCCCCCTCACCGATGGTTTCACCCGGATGAGCTTGAACCTGGAGAATTTGACCCGCTTGTGGGGCGCGAATATATGCTGAATCTAGTTCTACTTGCATTTTTTCCACAGTGGCGATCGCCCGATCTACTTCTGCTTGTGCTATAGCCACATCTGTAGGACGTATCTCTGCTGTTTGGGCTAAAATAGCCTTAGCTTCCTGAATTTGGGCGGTGAGGGTGCGTTGTGTTCTGGCTAAATTAGCTTGCGCACCATTCAATTCTTCCCGGGCGGATTTTAAAGTTAATCTGCGAGTATCAAGAGTGGAAATAGCGATCGCACCTTCTTGATAAAGATTTTCATAACGGCGAAATTCTATCTGTGCATTTTGTAACTCAGCTTCTAAGCGAGCGATGGTAGCTTGCTGGGTTGGGATTTCACCATCTAACTGTGCTTGCAGATTGCTCACAGTTGCTTTTCTGGCGGAAATTTCACTTGGTTGTGCGCCAGCTTTTACCTGAGCTAACCGTGATTTCATCACTCGCACTTGTTGCTGTGCTTCCTTAAGATTAGCTTGTAAGCGATCGCGATTGTCCAAAATAGCAATCACATCTCCAGCGCCTACTTCCTGACCTTCAGTCACCAAAAGTTGCGCCACACGACTAGCACCACTAACATCAGTAGGAGCCGAAATTCTCATGACTTCACCAGCTGGTTGCAATCTTCCGAGCGCATTCACTTTTGAAATCACTGGTTGACTAACTTTGGTAGTCACCCCTGGGGTTTGAGTATTGAGCGGACGAGTTATAGACAGGATACCCACCCCCATAGCTGTGAGCGAGGTCATACCCAGAGCCAATAACCAGCGAAAATTGGGGGGGAGTAGAGAGGAATTTTCAGAATTTCGCAACATTCTCTATTTCCTTACATAGCACCAACGGGTTGTTCATACTTGAAGAAACCAGGATTCAGAATCCCACAGGGGTCGTATTTCCTTTTGATTTCATTGACGGTCAACCAGTAATCACCAAATTGCGATCGCCATTTTGGTAAATCAAATTCCGCCCAAGTCGCCATATATCTTTTACCCCCCATTTGGAAGCCCAAATCAGTCAGTAAATTTAACTGCTGTAACACAACTTCCACCTGAGTTTGGGGAATACTCGGATACATTCCCAAACCGATAATTAACTCATCATCCGGTAAAGGAAACATGGGTAATTTATGATGGCGAGAATTGAGACAAAAAGAACCTATAGGTAAAGTGCGGAAATCCAAGAAATTAGGTATACGCTCCAGAGCAATCTTAATAAATTCCTGAGCACTAGAACCAGGTAAAAGTAAATCTATCCAAGTATTAGCAGTATTGACAGGATGAGGAACTTGACCTAATGGTTGAATGAACTGCTCAAAAGTCAAGTCTTCAGTGTGGATATGGCGATAAAAATTTAAATCAGCCAGCAATTCTGCATCATTTACCTGATTGACAGCATCAAATTCTACAGTAATTTGCATCCTGTAAAACCATTGAATTAATGGTTTGATCTGATTTTCTTTTCTGCTCATTCCTTGCAAGCAGGGTGAAAACAAAGATACTAAACCATCTATCCGACCTTCTGTGACTAACCCACGTGCATCATCTAAAAGTTTATCTAAATCGTCATAGCAAAGAAAATAACTGCGAGTGTAAGGGCGATATTTCCTCAGACGATTTTTAACTTTAGTAATAATACCAAATTGACCATAGCCACACAGAACATGATAGAAAAGTTCGCTGTTGTCTTCCGGTGTACACCAAATAATATCCCCAGTCCCCGTCACAACTTCCAAAGCCAAACAGTTATCAGCTTGAGAACCATAACGAAAAGAACTCAAACCTAAACCAGCAGCGCAGAGAGTTCCCCCCAAAGTCACGTCAAAGTTATTGGTCAGGACTGGGGGAATTACACCATCAGGTATAGCAGTATCAATAACTTGCTTCCAAGTCACACCAGGGTCAGCTTGGAACCAGAGTTCATCGGGGCGGAAATCACCAATTTGATTGAGATTCCTCATATCTAAGAGGATTCCCCCTTGATTCAAAGATTGACCACTTAAAGAACGTCCCGCACCCCGTGAGGAAATTGTTAAACCCTGTTGAGCAGCATATTTAATTGCTTGAGCAACATCACTAGAATCTTGCGGACGAATCACAATTTGGGGCTGTTTTTTAATAATGTTGCCAAAATCTTGAGAAACTGCTTCTAAGTCTGATTCTTTGTTACTAACTTCTCCGGCAATAATCTGTTTTAAGTCTGTAAGTATACCACTCATAACTTTAGTTTAAATTATAGTTTTTTCTTAAGAATCTTGTGTTTTATGTCCCAGCAACTGTTTAATTAATCACAGTTTATTTATTGATAATTAATGGGAATTGATACTAGTGAAAAAAACGAATTTTCAGCATTTTACAACCGATTGCGCACAAACTAGGAATTAATCCTATGAGATCAAAAAACCGAGACATTACCTGAGATAAAGTAATTTTATTGTCTGTGTTCATCACCGGTAAATTATTTGTACTTCTTTCATACTTGAATACACAAACACAGTCACCCTCTGCTTGTTTACTCAAAATTGCCGCCTTGATTCCCGGAAAAGCTCTTCTGGTAGCTTCTTGTTCCATTTCGCAGAAGACACGACAAGGACTATCAAAACCGTACTCTTTCGCCAAGGATAAAACTGGGCAAACTCTTTGTATTTCTAATGCTGCATCTGTACCATTTTGGGAAATATCTACCACATCCATCACAAAACCCATTAATCCCAGCAAGGGTGCAGCTTGGGTGAAACCTTTCGCTAAGGTGTTATGCTCGATAAAAGTACCCATCAGCGCCTTTTGTTGTTCAGGATATTTTGCCATCATTTGTTCAAAAGCGGCTGCATCTCCTTTTTCTGCAACCAGATTTTTGTATCTTTGTAATCTCTTGCGAAACAAATTCATGGCTTTAGATTCATCTAGATTGATGATATCTTCCATGCGGAGATTCCCTGTAACTAGTTCCTTTTCCATGCTCATTTCTGATTGAATAAATTATTTATATACTGGAATACAGGCAAAGTAGAATTATCCACACTAGTACATATTTACAAGCATTAAGACATGATAATGCCATATCTATTTCTATGTCACTGCTCAAAGATGTATCTTTTCTGGTTTTGTTAAAAGTAAAGTCTTTCTTCATTACCTGTAGTCGCTATATGTTGGTTTGATATTAAATTTTGATGTTAAATTGTGTTCCATCATCTGGGGAGCCATCAAAACCGATTTACAACCACTCCCGAGGATTTTTCAAGACTTCTTTTAACATAGCTTCTTTGCTACCGGGAATAGGTTGATCATCATATTCCCAACTAGCAGCGGGAGGCATACAGTTAAAAACACTTTGTTGGTTAACCATACCACTAGCTAAACCAAAACGCACCCCGCGATCGCATGATAAGATAAACTCTACATAGCGCCCACGTACCAGATGTTGCCAATACTTATTTAGCTTTGTAAAAGACATATCTTTACGCCTTTCCAAAATTGGCATATAAGCAGGGATAAAAGCATCAGCGCAATCAGTCACAAAATCAAGTAGTTTTTGCGGATCTTGATTATTTAAATGGTCAAAGAAAATTCCCCCAATACCGCGGTGTTCACCGCGATGTTGTATGTGGAAATATTCATCACATGACCGTTTAAACCGCGGATAATAAGAAGAATCATACTGATCACAAACCTGTTTATGCACCTGATGAAAATGAACTGCATCTTCCTCAAACAGATATGCTGGTGTTAAATCAGCACCACCACCGAGCCACCAATAAACCGGTTGGTCACCATGACAAATCTCGAAATAGCGGTAGTTAGCATGAGCAGTGGGAGCCATGGGGTTATGGGGATGGATGACAAAACTAGAACCTGTAGCGAAATAGCGGTTAGCCTGACTGCGGGTGATTTTATCAGCTACATCTGTACCCAGAGCGCCCGATTGCTGAAAAGACATTCCCGGAGGTAACTCACCTTCTATGGCTACATAATTCACCCCTACCTTTTCCAACACATTACCATTGTGCAGAACCCGGTCAATATAGATAGCATCTTGACTACTTTCACCCACCTTCCAGACTCCCTCCTGGTCACGATTCCAGGACTGTTCACACAGATGCTTACCATCCAACGCTTCCAGAGCCTGACAAGTATTATCAAACATCCGCCTGAAAAACTTATCAATAACTCCACGCATTCCTAGTTCCTCAGTGATTTTTTCCAGTACATGGTTCATACTTATCTCCCCAGTATTAGTCAAATACTTATATCAACCTGCGTGTATTTATCTACCAGAAATCATTATTGCTACAAAACTCAACCCCATATAAACTCAGCACCCAAAATAAAACCTTCTGATCTGGGGTTCCCTATCTTTTAGTTTTTATCCTGACTCAATCCATCAAAGTCAGTCTGAAAGCTTTGCAAAAACCGCCGAAAAGTAATATCTAAAGCATCAGCAGCTACATGAACTTCCTCTGATATTTTTGGTATTGGTTGAGAATTTAAACTTGAAACCACTACTGTATCTTCTTGTGCTAATTTGTGGTCAAGCTTTCTAAAAAATCCATCAAGCCAAGGAAATGGTAAAACATTGCGATATAACACCCGTTTAACACGAGTCGTATGATCATCAATAGGTAGGTGAGCCACTAAAACGCCAAACTTGACATCAAACCTACTACCGCGACCCACACTAATTTCTGCCAGAGTAACATTAGGTAGATATAAGGTCAATTTTGTTTTCAGTTCTGGTCGTCCACCCAATAAAAAGTTTAAGAAACTTTTGGAGTTACCTAAAGATTCATAGTTAACCTTAGCCACAGCACCCCAATCATATTTATCAACTTGATAGTTAATAGTTGTATTTATGGGTATTCTCTGCCCAAAAGATTTTTTATGGACGGCGATTACATGGGTAAAATCAAGATTAGCTTCCATGAGCCGAGCATAGTTGGCATTATCTATACTATCGTCATATACAGGGCGCATAGTCGATACCATGTACTCTGGAAAAGTCGGTAAAGGAGGGCGTTCTGTTGCTGGTAAATCACCATAAAATAGCCAGACAAAACCATATTTTTCCTGGGTTGGATAGTGAGGAACACGAGCTTTTTTAGGTACAGGGGTATCAGGTGGATTAGAGGGAATTTCAATACATTCGCCATCAGCTTGAAATTTCCAGCCATGATAGGGACACCGGATACAATCCTTTTCAATCCAACCCAGAGAAAAAGCAGCCCCGCGATGGGGACATTGGTCATTTAAAGCTACTATTTCTCCTTGAGAGTTGCGATAAAGAACAAATCTCTGATTGAACATCAAAACTTGCTTTGGCCTATTGGTAATTGCAGAACTAAATTCACAAGCATACCAAAAGTTTTTCAACATCAGCGCCTTTACTTCCTTTTTCGTTGTGTAATTGGCGTAACGGGGAATTACTTTTTCATAATTATTAGCCTCACAAGTGAAAATAAATCAAATCTATTTTGTCAATGACCGTTCTCGTTGATTTTGATGATAATTCAAACCCCATCCCATAGCTAAATATTTTTGTCGTATCTGGCGATAAGCCAGGTTCATAGCATCAGCAGCAACATGAACTTCAGTTGTTAAATTATCTGGGATTAATTGGGGAATTTGTGACTCTGTGACTATTTTATCTTCTAAACCAACTTGATGATGAAACTTGATAAATAATCTATCTGCCCAAGCATAGGTAAAGAAATTACGCAGTTGAATTCGTTTACTAATGGTTCTCTGGTCATTAACGGGAACATGAATAGCATAGTTGATAATTTTACCACGACCAAAGTCACTTTCAATTTTAGTTATATTGGGTAGGTAAAAGCTAATTTTGGCATTTAATTGTGTCTTTTTTGGACCGAAAAAAGATTTAAAGATGCCATTTTTGGGCTGGGTATAATTCCTGTAGATAATTTTGGTACTTATGCCCCAATCTTCATCTTTAATGACATACTCATCTACTGTGGTATCTTCTGCCAATCCCGCACCAAAGGAATTACCATGAACTGCATAAAGATGGGCGGGGTCAAGTGCATTTTCTATGACACGGGTATAGTGAGTTTGCATCTCATATTCTAAGTAAATTGGATGCATTTTGGGGTCTTGATATTCTGGGAACGGAGGAATGGGTGGACGTGATTCTGCTGGTAAATCTCCGTAGAATATCCAGACAAAACCATATTTTTCTTGTACTGGGTAGCTCTTGACATTAGCTCTGGGTGGAATTGGTGTTCCCATTTCATTAGCAGGGATTTCTACACATTTCCCATCGGCTTGAAATTTCCATCCATGATAGGGACAACGGATACAGTTGTCTTCTCGCCAACCTAGAGATAATGCTGCACCTCTATGGGAACACTGGTCTTTTAATACAACTACTTCGCCTTGAGAATTGCGATAGAGAACAAATCTCTGATTTAACATCAAAACTTGTTTAGGCTTGTTAGTAACGGCTGAGGTAAATTCACAAGCGTACCAGAAATTTTTTAGCATTTCTCAGCTTTGAAATAAATAATTGATTGGAGTTTTGTGATCCTAAATTTTTGGCTAAAAATCGGTTTTTATGAAGCTATTGCTGATTTTTGTGGCTTTTAGTCTGTAGTTTGGCGATGAAACATTTTTTGACAGATTTTTTCTGCTGTCTTTTGCTTACAGGTATTTATTGCAGCTAATTTAAGCAAATTGAGATCAATTTGCTTGCTATTGCGCCTGTGATATTCATTTGCTGGTGCTGACACTTTCTGGATGCTATAGCCTTTGTTATGTGTCATCTTTCGGATAGATTTACTTCTCTTTCCTGGGGTACAGGTGATACTATACCAATTAACTGATGCATTAGTCAACTAGTTAATATTTTTCCCTGATGAACCATTACACGAATAAACTGGTTAATAAGTTTATTACTTGGAGTATAGTGTGGCACAAGGAGAAGCTTCGATTCGGGTTTACCTTCCCCCTGAAATTAAAGACAGGTTTAAAACAATTTGCTTTTTTAAAGGATTGAATATGTCTGATGTTTCGGCTGAACTTATTGAAGATTGGTTAGCTAAAAATGAGATGGAACTACCAAATTCCCCGAAAATATCACCATCGCCCACAGGTCAAAATGGTAATAGGTCCGCATGATTCCAAAAAGTTGATTAAATAAGCTGCAACTGTAATTGTAGTTCTGCTCTGGGTGTGTAGTTACACCGGGGTAGTTAGTTGTTAAAGCTTGGTATGCTATTATGCCAACCTGGAATAACTGCTGATGGATTTGGTGATAATTGGGTAACAACTATGGTTGAAACCCTGATGTAGCAATATTTTCATGGATTATATTGCATAAATTTGACCGCAATACCAGCGCCGACCAGAACCGTCTGGTTTTAGACATGGGGGTAAGGCGCTGGCGAGTTTATTCGCAGTCACGTTGACACTGACAAAAAAAAGTATCAAGACTGGGTATGGGTGCAAAATTCCTCCCTATTCCCTAGTTATATCCATCCCCGGCTATAGGAAAAGTGTAATCTGAGAACAAAGGTAGATCCGGATTGTCGCGGCGGGTTTCTTCATCCAGAACATGGACGACTTTGTTATAAATGTCTTCTGCTTGTTGTGGGGAATCGCCAATACTGGTTAATCCCAATTTACCAAACTGGGAAAGACAACCCATAAGATGAAAAACCGTCCCTGTTTCGGTACCGCTATCAAAGTGCAGCCGGTGATGGGCGATAATGTCCATCAAATCGTTGGGTAGTAATCCCCGATATGGGTCTTTTTGCAGGTTGTCGGTGGCTATATAGTATTTAGGCCGCCCTTGTTGACTGTAAAATAACCCTGTGGCTAGGTCGTAACGTCCGTTGGTTAATAATTTCAGGGTCATAAAGGGGTGAGTTGTACCACCCTTACGTAAGTTAATTTCAATGGCTTGAATGTCCCATTGGCCATTTCCTTGGTCAACGGTGATGAAATCTACGCCAAATCTTTCTAATGCGCCTTTTTCGGCGAGTTTTTTACCGATTTTTAAACCAAATTCCTGCAATTGTAACCGATAGCTAGAATCAGCGGGAAATTTACAACCTAGATAAATCTGTCCGTCTGGACCGCCTAGAATTTGGTCATGGGTGGAGAGAATTTCTACTTCTCCACTAGGTGTGATGCGTCCTTGGACACTGGGCGATCGCTTATTTTCTCCTTCTATAAATGCTTCTGCGATCGCCCCTAGTTCCCTAATCCGTGCGCGAAAATTCCCCCAACTTTCTTTTGCGGACTGAAAGCGCATAGTGGAGAAGCGATCGCCAATTGTGGCTATTGTTTGGCTGCGAGTAACTTTCCCTGGTGCTACATCCATGATGGGGCGCAAATCTAATAGGGCGTTTCCTTCTCCAGAAATTCCTTCATTGAGTTTGATTACTATTCTTTGTAGTGTTGGTTGGCGTTCCCATAAATCACTAGCAACTTCTGCCAAATTTTGGTGATTCCATACCTTTTCGCTACCGTCTGGTAATGGTACTCCACTTTCTGCAAATATTTGGCGACTACCGCTTTTTGTCCCCCATGTCTGTAGGTTTGGGGCGACTGCATATAATGGTACATTTAATTGTAAAGATAATTCCGCCTCTAAAAATGTGGAGTTGTAGCAGGTCATAAAGGATTTTTCTAGCCTTAATGCTTGGCGAATCCGCTCTAGCAACCGGGGACGTTCTAGAATTTTGGCGGTTAGAGGTCTGAGGGAAGCATCATAAGTGGAAAGTAGTAACAGGCGATTGCGGGCATGGGAAAATGGGATTCCTGGTAATAATTGTAAATAGTAATCAATAATACTAGGATGCAAGGGCATGGAAGTGACATAAATTAGTCTAGTGCGGGGATTTCGCAACCGCATCAAACAAAATAGTAATCTTTCTTCATAATGCTCACAGCCTTCTACTTTATGCAGTTCATGCTGGTCGATGCTCAGGGAGGGAATAATTAAAATATCCGCCTCACTATTGTCAAATAGTTCAATAGTCGGCCAGCGATCGCATAAACTTAACTGAAGATGCCGAAACTTATCAATTTTGTCGGAATCTGAAATATTCAGCGTCACCATAATCCCTAGTCCGTCTTGATTCCCAAAACTGCTTTACCTCTCTGGTATATACTAAAAAGCATCACATACCCCGAATGTGCAACACTTCTTTGAGTACTCAGTTAAGCACTAAAAACACCTAATTAACTCAACTTAAAAAAACTTAATAAGCAGATTCAATAGTTATCAAACAGGTGTTGGATGTATTGATGTTTAACTATATTGACCTACTTAATTATAAGTAAACGCGAATAAATTAAATGTATAGAGATGTTACGCAGGATGTTTGAGTTGAGTTAATGGGTCAATTACCTTCTAAAATGTAAAAATTAACTAAAAACGTTTATTACTGTACTTGTTGTTCATATCCGGAGGGGAATCATGGGACGTCCAATAATTTTGGGAATTGTCGGTGACAGCGCCGCAGGTAAAACAACACTGACCAGAGGAATTGCTCAGGTACTAGGACCTGAAAATGTCACCGTCATCTGTACCGATGATTATCACCGTTATGATCGTCAACAACGTGCAGAAATTGGCATCACGGCGCTGCATCCTGACTGCAATCACCTCGATATTATGCAGCAGCACTTATCCCTCTTACGCACCGGACAGCCCATTCTCAAACCGGTTTACAGCCACAAAACAGGTACATTTGAGCCGCCACAATACATCCGACCTACGAAGTTTGTGATTATTGAAGGGTTGCTCGGTTATTCTACTCGGGTAGCTCGTGAAGCCTACGACGTGAAGGTATATTTAGCGCCCCCGGAACCCCTACGCGCCCAATGGAAAGTTAAACGCGATACCCAAAAGCGGGGGTACACTCCTGAAGAAGTTTTGGCAGAACTAGAAAAGCGTGAACCAGATTCAGAAAGTTTTATTCGTCCCCAACGACAATGGTCTGATATAGTGGTGAGTTTTTATTCCCCTAGTGATGATGTTGATGATGGCAATGGACATTTAAATGTGCGGTTAGTGTTACGACCGACAATCCCCCATCCTGATTTTACCTCAATTCTGAACTTAACTGATGGTAATTCTGATTCGGCAATCCGTTTAGGGTTAGACCGGGATATGAGTAAACCTGTGGATGTGCTGGAAGTTGATGGTCACGCGACTTTAGAACAGGTAAGTAAATTAGAGCATATTTTATGTTCCGATATGCCTTACTTACTCAACGTGTGCGATCGCGAAGTTAATCCCGAACTAGGAAAAGTTGCGGGAACTACTGGGGAAACTTTGCAAAGTTATCCTCTGGCGCTCACACAGTTGATTATTACCTACCATATGCTCAAAGCTACCCAGATGTATCAGTAAATTGGGACTTAACTGTACTCAATACAATAGGGGGTTTTTGTGAGTTTTGTTGCCCATAATATAGCAATTACCAAGCTAATTCAGCCAAAGCCACAGCCCCCCAAAGGGGTGCATCATCACCCAAAGCGGCCGGAACAATTGTCAAATCAATTTCTGGTAAAGCTGTTTTTCGCGCCGCTTTGCGGACTACATCCCACCAATTATCCCCTGATTTAATTACACTTCCACCTAAAATAAACAAGTGGGGGTTAATCAAATTCGCCACGTTACCAATACCCAGACCCAAAGCCCAAGCACCTTTGAATAGAATCTCCTGGGCTAATTCATCACCTTGGGATGCAGCAGCACTTACTACCTTTCCCGTAATTAAATTTAAATTATTACCTACCAACCTGCGTAATATTTCGCCTCTGTGGGGTTGATTTTGCAAAGTTTCCCGCATATTCTGCGCCATATAAGGGCCAGAAGCTAACCGTTCCACACATCCGCGCTTTCCACACAAACACACAGGACCAGCAGGATCTATAACCATGTGTCCAATTTCACCCGCCATTCCCCCCATACCCCGCCAAGGCTGGCCGTTGATTATCCAACCACCACCTACACCAGTGCTAATGGTGATATAAAACAAGCTGTTGTTTCCTATACCAGCACCAAAGCGATATTCTCCTAAAGCGGCGACGTTAGCATCATTATCTACACTCACCGGAACAGTAAATTTATCTTGTAGTAAATCTTGAAGGGGAATATTTTCCCAACCTGCAACATGATGAGACAGTCGCACAGTTCCAGTGGTGGCGTCTACGGGTCCGCCAAAACTAACACCAATTGCATCAGGTTTTTGTGATTTTAGTAAAGAGTCAATCAGCGAGTACATGATTTCTAGGTCGGTGGTAGCATTACCATCATCTGGAGATAAACAACTTTCATGGCGTAACCATTCCCTAGAACCAATATTTACCAGTGCTGCGGCCAACTTCGTACCGCCAAAATCTAGGGCCAAGATTAGTGTCATAATGTCTCAACAAGAAAAAATATTTTTGTGGAATTTACAGCTTGAAAACTCGTTCTCATTACTGGCAATTATTACCTTATCTGAAACCCCATTGGCAAAATATTACTAAGGGATTTGTGGGGATTATCGGTTATGTACTGGCGACTTTAACCTTAATTAATCTTGCGGGTAGATTGGCTGAACCCTTTGGTAAGGGTGATATAGTAGCGATCGCTCAATTAGCCGGAATGCTGCTTTTAGTCTTTTTGGTGCGGGGATTTTTTCAGTCTGTGCAGGATATGTACATGGCTAAGGTGGCTTTAAGGGTAGCTTTTGACCTCCGCAAGCGGGTTTACTCCCATCTGCAAAAACTGGATTTGAGCTATTTTGAAACGGCAAAAGCGGGTGATTTATCTTACCGCCTCACTGAAGATGTTGACCGGGTGGGGGAAGTTGTGAATAAGGTCTTTCACGATTTTATCCCCTGTATTTTGCAGCTGGTGGCTATACCCGTCTACATGATTTACCTGAATTGGCAACTAACATTAGCTACAGTGATTGTAGCGCCACTGATGGGAGTTTTAATTGGCTGGTTTGGTGAACGTTTACGCAAGTACTCTGTTAAAAGTCAAAATCGTGTTTCTGGGTTATCGGCAATTCTCACGGAGGTATTTAGCGGTATCCGTTTAGTCCAAGCTTTTGCGGCAGAAAATTATGAAATTGATCGGTTTGGAAATGAAGCAGAACGCAGTTTTCAAGCTAAATACTCCGCCGAACGCCTCAAAGCAGTTCAAATACCTATAGTGGGGTTTCTAGAGGCTGTCAGTGCCATATTTTTATTAATAGTGGGGGCATGGCAAATTGCCCAAAATAACTTGACGGTGGGAGAGTTTTTTAGTTATTTAACTGCGGCGGCGTTGTTAATTGACCCTATTGGTCATACTACTCATAACTACAACGAATTTAAGCAAGGTGAAGCATCCGTTGACCGGGTTTTTGAGTTGATGGCTATTCAACCGACGATATTAGAAAAGTCTGAGGCGATCGCTTTACCGCCGGTGAAAGGGCAAGTAGAATATTGTCATGTGTCTTTTACCTATAAACCAGGGGAACCTGTATTAAAAGATATCAATTTGTTGGCATTACCGGGTGAGTCCATCGCTTTAGTGGGTGCTTCCGGTGCTGGTAAAACTACCTTTGTTAATCTCCTACCTCGGTTTTATGACCCCCAAGCAGGTAAGATTTTAGTTGATGGTGTAGATATTCGCGATGTTAAGCTTTATAGTCTGCGGCGACAAATTGGTATTGTTCCCCAAGAAACTGTGATGTTTTCCGGAACTATTGCCCAAAATATTGCTTTCGGTCAAGATAATTTTGAGATGGAAGCAGTCACCGCATCTGCTAAAATTGCCAACGCTCACCAGTTTATTAGTCAGTTACCAGAGGGTTACTATACTTGGGTGGGTGAGCGGGGGGTAAATTTATCCGGTGGACAACGCCAAAGAATCGCGATCGCCAGGGCGGTATTTCTCAACCCGCAAATTTTGATTTTAGATGAGGCTACATCTGCTTTAGATTCTGAGTCGGAAGCATTAGTACAAGAAGCATTAGAAAGACTGATGGCGAATCGCACGGTGTTTATTATAGCTCACCGCTTAAGCACTGTCCGCCGATGCGATCGCATTTTAGTGATGGAAAAAGGGAAAATTGTTGAATCAGGAACCCACACAGAATTATTAGCACTTAACCAACGCTACGCCCGATTTTATCTCAGACAGCAACAAGGTCATCTACCCACAGAGAGTTCAAAAGAATGTTGAAAAAAATTCTGGTTTTTATGGTTCTTTGTGGTGCGGTAGTAGGATGTCAATTCTTCCCTGGGAATACCAATCATACCACCACTAGGGTCTTGAGAATTATAGACGGCGACACTATTGAGGTGAAAAGGGATGAACAAACAGTTACTGTACGTTTAGCTTGTATCGACGCACCGGAGCGAAAACAGAAGCCCTGGGGGAGTAGATCAACTGCAACATTAAAACAATTACTGCCTATTGGACAAGATGTCAGCCTCAAACCCCTATATACTGATGAATATAATCGCTTAGTATCTGAGGTGTTTGTGGGCGATCGCAATCTTAGCCTAAGTATGGTCGAAGAGGGGCAAGCTGTAGTTTATCACTATTTCCTGCGCAATTGTCCAGAGTTGAGAAATAGTTTATTGCAGGCCGAGAAATCTGCAAAGAGTCAGAAATTAGGTTTTTGGAATCAACGCCGCCCTCAAATGCCTTGGGATTTTCGGCGTTTCAACAAATAGTTTAAACAAATAATACAATACGGCGGATTTGATCTAATTGAGGTAGACCAGGGCGGTCAGGATGCGTACCTCACTATAGTTTGACAATTAATATCTGTATTTTATACTGTCAAATATTCACCCAAACAAAAAACGCCCCCCATTTCTGAGAGGCGGTTTCGATTCAGCTAAACTTTATGATTAACCGTTGATTGCAGGAGCAGTCAAAGCAACAGGAGCAACTTCACCAGCAGCCAAGTCTAAGGGGAAGTTGTGAGCGTTACGCTCGTGCATTACTTCCATACCCAGGTTAGCGCGGTTGATGACATCAGCCCAGGTAGCGATG